>NZ_VWNA01000001.1:1500000-1765000 GCF_009600605.1 Segnochrobactrum spirostomi
GACGGCGTGAGCATCAGAGCGGTGACAATGGGCCGGCTGCGGCCGCGCCGTGAAATTTGGGGGGGCGCGAGACCCATGAAATTCTTTAGTTCGCCGAAGTCCGAGGAGATCCCGAGCGTAACGACCATGAGCGATTTCACCTCGCTCCTGCCGGTTGAGTCCGCCGTCTCCTCCGCCGCCTCTACCGAGATACAGACCTTCTCGTCCTCAGCCATACAGCAGGCGGTGTCGATGATGGCCCAGGACGCCCAAGTCTTCATGCTGGGCATGGAACAAGTCTACGTCGCCGCGAACGGCAAGGCGCTCGCAATGATCGCAAAGCAGGATCCCCTGGAACAGGCGGCCGGCACCGCTCTTCTCGCACAGATCGCTGTTTCGCAAACGCAAACGATCACTTTCATGACCGGCGCGGCGACCGTCGCAACCGCGTTCTCGAAACTCTAAGGCGGGGGGCGAGGATGGTACGCGGGCCGAGCGAGGTGTTCGACGAGCGGGAACAGGCGATGATGGCCCGCATCGAGAAGGCGGTGACCGACAAGGTGATGGCCGAGCTTCGGCCGCTCCTCACGGAGCTCGCCAAGGTCGCCGATCGCGGCCGCGCCTCTCCCGAGCAGGACCCTCAGGCGGCGATGACCGATCCGTCGGCCCTTCAGAAAGAGTTTGAGGTCAAAGTCAACGCGCTTCGTCGCAAGCTCGCCGATAGAATACGAGCGAGCGAAGCTCGCTTCCTCAAGAAGATAAACAACTCATCTCCAAAATGAGATTGGAATGACCGGCCGTCAGGTTCCCGTCATCACAAGGCCTCATGCCCAGCAAGCCGAGTTCCGTCGAAGGGACAACCTCTGACCTGGCAAAACGCCAGACAGCATCTCTGCACCCACAGAAGCTGCGGAGATGAGATAAACCCGAACCGAAAGGAGACAAATCATGACGACGGTTTCCCCGCAGATCACGGATGCGGTCACCCAGGCGAACGTGAAGGTCGTCGCCGAGTCGCCGGCGGTCACGATCAGCCAGCTCTATCAGACCGCCATTCATTCGACCGGGCTGATGTTCGAGAACTCGGTGGCCGCGCAGAACAACCAGAACATCCTGGCCCAGGCGTCGACTACGCAGGGCGTCATGCAGATCTACAGCATCGACACGATCTCCGACGCGATCGCGATCGCTCAGATGCTCCAGGCCAACGCCGCGAGCTAACGGCGTCGCGGGAGGGCCCTCGCGGTCCTCCCGCCACTTCCCTGACAGCATGCGTCGGGCAACCGTTTGCGGTCGTCCAGTCGGAGTCGAAGATGGAACCCAGAGCGGCCTCTCTCAACGCCGGCCTCGGACGCGCCGGCGTCCCGGCGAAGCCTCCGGCCGTGGAATCGCTCGCGCTGTCGATCATCGCCTCGCATCCCCTCTTCGCCGACCTAGCGGCCGACGAGCAGCGCGCCCTCGTCGCCCGGGGACGCCTCGCCGCGTTCGACAAGGATGAAACCGTCATCGCGGAGGGCCACGCGAATCCCCGCTTCTATGTCGCGGTCACCGGTCAGTTCAGTTGCCGCAAGGCGTCGCCCCACGGCCTCGTCTTCGCCTTCGACCAGCGCCGCCCGGGCGAGTTCTTCGGCGAGAGTGCGCTTCTCCACCATCGGCCCTCGGAGATCGAGGTCGTCGCGGCGACCGCCTCGACCGCATGGATGCTCGCCGGCCGCGACCTCGCAGCCCTGATGGACCGGCATCCCTGGATCAGCCGGCGGCTGATCGACGAGATCACGCGGCGCCTCGACGACCTCGCCAACCTGAGCTTCGAACTCGCCACGATGAAGGTCGACGAGCGGCTGCGCCGGGCGATCGAGAAGCTCGCCCGCGCGTCCCACCAATTGCACGACGGTGGCGTGATCCGCCCGGCTCCGACCCATGCCGAACTCGCCACCATGCTCGGAACGACCCGCGAGGTGGTGAGCCGCGCCCTCACCGCGTTGTGCCGCGAGGGGCTGATCGAGACCGGTCGCCAGCAGATCCTGATCCGCTCCGCCAGCAGCTTTCATTGGCAAGGGGACTGACGGCGCACGCGCCCCGCAACAAACCCCATCGAACCAAAAACAATCCTTGTGTCACGCGGCCGTGTTCGCGATCGTGCTGAAAGGGAGACGGGATCCGTTCCGATCGTCGAGGTCACCGCGTGAACACCAGAGCCGTCAACGAAACATCTTCGCTTGAGAAGGCGAAGGGTTTGGCCACACCTCGGCGTTCGCGACTTGCCCCGATGAAGAGTCGGTCGCACTGATGCCCCCCACGCGCCTGCCGACCGCCGCCGGTGGCTCACGGTGCTCGCCGCGGGCGGCGCCCTCGCGATGATCATGATCGACGGCGCGGGCACTGTCGTGGCCCTGCCGACCATCCAAGCACAGCTCGGCCTCCCTGACGGCGCGCAGCAATGGATCATCACGGTCTATGCCCTGACCCTCGCGGCGACGGTGGCGATCGGCGGGCATCTCGGCGACATGCTCGGCCGCGTGCGGATGTTCGTCTGCGGCGTCGTCCTGTTCGCCGCGGGATCGCTCATCTGCTCCCTCTCGCCGAACCTCACCGCGCTGTTGTGCGGCCGCATCGTCGAAGGCCTCGGCAACGTCACGATGGCGCCGGCAGCCGCGTTGATCGCGGCCGATGCCTTCGGGCCCGACAAGCGCGGCAAAGCCATGGGCCTCTACAGCGGCCTCGGCGGGCTCGCGATGATGTGCGGGCCGATCCTCGCCGGCGCGCTCGTCCAGCTCGGCGGCTGGCGGTCGGTCTTTCTGATCAATCTGCCACTCGCGGCGATCACGCTCTTCATGACCCGCGTCGCCCGGCCCCACGCCGGATCACCGGTGGCCGAGCGGTTCGATCCTGTGCATGCCGTGCTCCTCGTCGCCGGCGTCGGCTCGGCCGTGCTCGCGCTTCAGGAGAGCCGCGACTGGGGCTGGTCCTCGCCGCTGACCCTCGGCCTTCTCGCGTTCGGCATCGTCTGCCTCGGCATTTTCGTCGCCCTTCAGCTTCGCGCACGCAACCCGCTCATCGACATCCGCCGCCTCGTCGAACGCCGTTTCGCTGCGGCCTGCCTGATCCTGTTCTGCGGCCAGTTCAGCGTGACCGCCCAAGGCGCGTTCGGCGCGATCTCGCTGCAGCGGGTCTTCCACTTCTCGCCGTTGTCGGCGGGCCTCGCGATGCTGTTCTTTCTGATCCCCTTGATGCTCGCATCACCGCTTTCGGGTGTGCTCTACGACCGCTTCGGCCTGCGGGTGCCGGCTCTGATCGGTCTCGCCTTGGCGAGCGCGGGCTTCTTCCTCGAATCCCGCATGCTGCCCGCGATCGACTTCGCGTGGCTCGCCCCGGCGCTGGTGCTGATCGGCGCGGGCATCGGCCTCGCGCTGACGCAGACCTACACGGACGGGACCGCCCGCATCCCCGAGGGCGCGCGGGGGCGCGCCTTCGGCACTCTCGACACGCTGCGGCAGCTCGGCGGCGCCATCGGCATGGCCGCCATCGGCACGACGGTGGTGGGCGCGGAGCGCGCCCGCCTCGCCGTCCTCGCTGCGAGCTCGGCCGCGCCGGGCGACGCACGTTCAAACCTGGAAACCGTGCTGACCGAGGCGCTCTACGGCCATGCCGACGCGGTCCGGCAGATCAAGGAGGCATGGCCTTCCCTCGGTCCCGCATTGCGCGACAGCGCCGCGCGCAGCATCGCCGACGGCTACGTGGTGAGCGTCACGGTTCTGGCGCTCGGCCTCGTCGCAGTCGGCTGGCTGCTCAGATTCCAAGCCGAACCGGTGCGGGCGCCCGCGCCGAAGACCCGTGCGTGATCCGGCACGTCGCGTGTCGCCGGGGTCCGCGCCGCCCTCAGAGAGACCAACGCCCATGCGCATCGTATTCGCCACCCTCGGCTCCCTCGGCGACCTCCATCCGATGCTGGCGCTCGCGAAGGCGAGCCGTGAGCGCGGCCACCATCCGGTGATCGCCGCGCCGGAGACCCACGGCGACTACGTCATCTCGCACGGATTCGAGTTTCATCCGATCCGCCCCGATTTCAGCGCGGACACCCTGATCTTCCTCTTCACCGACCCCCGCCACGGGGGCGAGCGCCTGATGCGCGAGGTGATTTTCGCCAACGCCCGCGAGACCTATACCGATCTCCTCGAAGCGACCCGTGGCGCGGATTTCCTCGTCGTTGGCGAACTCGTCTATGTCGGTCAGTTGGTGGCCCGCACGCTCGGCATTCCGTGGGCGAACGCGATGCTGTCGCCGGAGACGATGTTCTCGGCCTACGATCCGAGCATCATGCCCGCGAGGCCGGAGGTATTTCCCCTGCGCCGGCTCGGCGCGTGGACCCACAAAGCCATCTACGCGCTGGCGCGGCGGCGGACGCAGCGGTGGGAGACGCCGGTCGAGGAGCTGCAACGGGAGCTCGGCGATCCGAACCCGAAGGAGCTCGTGTTCGGCGCCAAGTTCTCGCCCCACCTCGTCCTCGTCCTGTTTCCCGCCTTCATCGCCGCCCCGCAGCCGGATTGGCCGAAGGCCGCGGTACAGACGGGCTTTCCGTTCTTCCACCAGCCGCACGAGTCCGACACCGCCGAGCGGATCGCCGCGTTCGTCGCCGCGGGCGATCCGCCGATCGTCTTCACACTCGGCTCCACCGCCGTCTATCTCGCCAACGATTTCTATGACTTGGCCGCCACGGCGGCGCGCAAGCTCGGCCGCAGGGCGATCCTTCTCAAGGGCAAGAACAAGCTGACCGTCCCGCCCGGCGAGGATATTCTCAGCCTCGATTATGCCCCCCATGAGCTCGTGTTCCCCCATGCCTGCGTGATCGCCCACCATGGCGGGATCGGCGGCTGCGCGGAGGTGCTGCGATCCGGCGTGCCGGGCCTCGTCGTTCCGTTCGGAGCGGATCAGCCGGACAATGCCCTGCGCCTGACCGAGCGCGGCGTCGCTCTGACGCTGGCCCGCGGCCGCATCAGCGAAGCCGGCTTGGTCGAAAAGCTCGGGGCGATCCTGGATGATCCGCAGATGGCGGCCCGTGCCCGTGCCGTCGCGAAGGGGATCCGGCCCGAAGAAGACATGCGGCATTCCATCGAAGCCATCGAACGGGTGACCTCCGCTTCTGCGGCGGAGGGCCCGCGCCGCACCTGAACTCCCGCTCCGCTCCTCCGACGTCACTCGCGAGGATCTTCGTTCTTGGGGACCCCATCCATGTCAGAGACCGCCGCTCCCTCCATGAAGACCGTGGAACTCCTCCTGCCGACCGGTTCCGTGCGGGCCGGCTGGTTCCCCGGCGCGTCGCGAGAGGCGGTGGTCGCCGCCCTGAAGCAGGCCGCGCGCCTCGAGGCGGACGCGGAGCCCCATTTCGAAACGGAGGACGGCATCGCAGTCGCCGTGGATGACAGCCTACCTGGCGGCATTCGCCTGCGGCTCGCGGCGGGTCAATCGCCCGCGGCTGGGGCGAGCGAGATCATCCCCGTGCCGGGGCCGAGGAGCTACCCGTTCGTCGGCAATCTGCCGGAATTCCGCCGCGCCGACGGCATGATGGCCTCGATCGCCCATATGCATGCGGAATTCGGCGATCTCGTCGCCTTCAAGGCGCCGGGCGCCGTGATCTATTTCTGTTCCGACGCAGAAATGGTCTCGGAAGTGCGGAACAATCCCGACATCTTCGCGAAGATCATCTCCGGTCGCAACGGCCTCGCCACGCTGTCGCGCGAGGGCGCGGGCAACGGTCTCTTCACCTCGAGCGACAACGACCCGATCTGGCACCAGGCCCATCGCATTCTGTCGCCCGCGTTCGGGGCATCGGCGCTCAAGAACTATTACGGCCGCATTCTCGCCGTCTCGGACGACCTGCTCGCGTACCTCGACGCGCTGGAGCCCGGCCAGAGCTTCCTCGCCACCGACCTCATGACGCGCATGACGTTCGAGGCGATCTCCTATGCAGCGTTCAACAAGCGCTACGGCAGCATCGGCGCCGCCGAACTGCCCCCCTTCGTGGCCGCGATGAACGTGGTGCTGAGCGATGCCATGGCGGCGCAGAGCCGCGTGCTGCCGGAAATCTTCTATCGGGAGGCTCACCGCGAGCGCGACGCCGCCAACCAGGTGTTGATGGAAGAGGTCGATGCGATCGTGCGCGACCGCCGCGCCGCGATGGAACGGGGCGAGCCGGTGCCGACCGACCTGCTCCAGATCATGCTGACGACGCCCGACCGCATCACCGGGCTCAAGCTGCCCGACAGCAACATCCGCAATCAGCTCATCACCTTCCTGATCGCCGGCCACGAGACGACCAGCGGCCTTCTGAGCTACACCCTTTACCACCTCTGGAAGAACCCGCAGGTGATGGAGAAGCTGATCGCCGAGGCCGATGCCGTGCTCGGCCGCGATTATTCCTACCGGCCGACCTACGAGGATTGCGCCAAGCTCGATTATGCCCAGCGCGTGCTCAAGGAAGCCCTGCGCCTGACGCCGACCGCGCCTATGATCATGCGCCAGGTGATGCGCGACACCACGATCGGCGGCCGCTACCAGCTCAAGGCGGGCCACAAGATCGGCCTCTCCCTGCAGGTGCTTCACCGCCACCCGCATTATTGGGGCGAAAACGCCGACAGCTTCGATCCGGATCGCTTCCTCCCCGAGGCCGAGGCGGCGCGCCATCCGGACGCCTACCATCCGTTCGGCATGGGCATGCGCGCCTGCATCGGGTTCCAGTTCGCGCTGCTCGAAGCGAAGATGGTCCTTGCCCGCTTCGCCCAGCGTTTCGTGGCCAAGCCGCTCGATCCGAAATATGTGCTGCGCGAGAAGCAGACCCTGACGATCAAGCCCGATCATCTCGACATGGTCGTCGAGCGCCGCCCGGAGACGAAGGGGCGCTTCCCGGCGAAGACGGCGCCGTCCGCCGTCGCGGCCCCCGTCGCTGTCGAAGCCGGCCCGGGGGGCGGCCCGGGCCGCCCGATGCTCGTGCTCTACGGCTCCAATATGGGGAGCTGCCGCGACATCGCCGTGGCTCTGACGCAGCAGGCGGGCCAGCGCGGCTATGCGCCGGTACTCCGGGCGCTCGACGAGCAAGCCGGCCAGCCCTGCCCCACCGACGGCCCGGTCGTCATCGTCACCTCGACCTATAACGGCACGCCGCCCGACAACGCCGCCGCCTTCGCCAAGGCGATCGCCGACGCGCCTGCCGACACCTACCACGGCGTCCGCTATGCCGTGCTCGGTTGCGGCAACCGCCAATGGCACCAGACCTTCCAGAAGTTCCCCAAGGAGATCGATACGCGCCTTCAGGCGCTCGGTGGCGAACCCATCGTCGAGATCGGCGTGGCGGATGCAGACGGCGACTTCGAAGGCGCCGTCGAGGCATGGACGCAAGCGTTCTGGAGCGCCGTCGGCACCGGCTCATCGGCGGCGCCGGCCGCCGAGGTCGACGACCTCGCCCCGACCGTCCGCGTCGACAACGCCAATCTGGCGGGACCTGCGGCGCACACCTTTGCCGACCGCACGAGGCTCGAGCAGGACTCCTTTCTGGCCCCCGTCACGGTGAACCGCGAACTGCAGGCAGCGGGTTCGTCCGCCTCGACCCATCATCTCGAGATCACGCTCCCGGCGGGGATCGGCTACAAGGCCGGCGACCATCTCGGCGTGTTTCCCCACAATGCGGCCGATGTCGTCGCCGCCGTCGCCGAGCGCTGCCGGCTTGATCTGTCGGCGACCGTCGTGCTCTCCCCGGCGGGGGCGGCCGCATCCGAGGATCAGGGCCTGCCGTTCGGCGTGCCCGTGGCGGTCGGCGATCTTCTCGCGAATTATGTCGATCTCACCGGCCCGGTGACGCGCCGAGACCTGCGCGCCTGGGCGAAGACCGCCGATTGCCCGCCGGACAAGGCGCGCCTCCAGGCCTGGCTCGCCGACGTCCCCGGCCTCGTCGGCGGCCGCAAGCCGCGCCTGACCGACCTCCTCGCCGAGGTGCCCTCGGTCCGGCTCGACCTCGCGACCCTGCTCTCGGTGCGGCCGACGCTGAAGCCGCGCTATTATTCGATCTCCTCGTCGCCCCTTTTGTCGCCCGAGCACTGCTCGATCACGGTCGGCGTGCAGCACTTCAAGGGCGCCGACGGGGTCGATCGCAAGGGCCTCTGCAGTTCCTACCTCGCCGACACCGCGGAAGGCGCGACCCTGCGCGTCGTCGTCAAGGACACCGGCAGCACCTTCCGCCTGCCCGAGGATCCTCTCGCCCCGATCATCCTGGTCGGCCCCGGCACCGGCCTCGCGCCGCTGCGCGGATTTCTGCAGGAGCGCCATGCTTTGCGCGCCCGCGGCATCGCGGTCGGCCGTAGCCTGCTCTTCTTCGGCTGCCGCAGCGAGGCCGACTATCTCTATCGCGAGGAGCTCGAAGGCTACGAGAAGGAGGGCACCCTCTCCCTGCTCGCGGTCGGCTTCTCCCGGCTGCCCGACCAGCCGAAGACCTACGTGCAGGATCTGATCCGCGCCCAGGCCCCGCTCGTCGCGGAGACGCTCGCGGCCGGCGCCTCGGTGTTCGTCTGCGGCAACGCCCGCGGCATGGCCCCCGACGTCCGCAAGGCCTTCACCGACATCGTCGGCGGCGACGCCGCGATCGCCCGCCTCGACGCCGACGGGCGCTATCACCAGGACGTCTGGGCCAACGCCTGACGACAGCCGCGCCGGCCCTCGCGGCCGGCGCGGCCTCTCATCGGCGCATCGCGACCACTCGATGCACGGCCAAGCGATCTGGTGACTCGAACGGCCGGCCGAAACATGAGTGCCGTTCGATATCAGAGCTATAGAGCCCCTCATCCGCCGGTCATGTGCTTCTCGCTCATGCCGCCGACGAAGACTGTGCCCCACGTGGACGGACCACGCGGGCCTACCGCGCGTACCCACCCTCTCCGCCGTCATTGCCGGCCTTGTGCCGGCAACCCAGGGGCGGCACGCTCGGAGCTCGCGGCCCCTGGGTCCCCGGGTCAAGCCCGGGGAGGACGTCGGAGAGGGCGTGAACCGCCACCTCATCGAGTCGTTACCAACACGCAGAAGCTCCGGTGCGCCCCCGCGCCCCGATAGGCCGCCAGGCGGGCGACTCTCACCGCGGGTCTCCAGGCAAGCGACCCGTCACCGCACCACCCGAGCAGCAGCACCGCAGCGGCACCAATGCCTTATACGGCACCATCCCAAACCGTTGCCTTCAAATAAGAAAGGTGCCAAACTTGAATGTACGTTCAGCAAATAATTGACCGGAGGGAAGCGATGAACGAGTTCGTTCGCCCCGCGGCGCCGCCGGCGGGTTGGGATCGGCGCGGGCTGCCCGGCTGGACCTATCACAGCCCCGCTTTGCTCGAGCTCGAGAAGGAGCACCTGTTCCGCCGCCATTGGCAGATCGCCTGCCATGTCAGCGACATCGACAAGCCCGGCGCCTATCTCACCCTCGACATCGTCGGCGAGCGGGCGCTCGTGCTGCGCGGTCAGGACGGCGTGATCCGCGCCTTCCACAACATCTGCCGCCACCGCGGCTCGCGCCTCGTCGCGGACGAGACCGGCACCTGCCGCAACGCCCTCGTCTGCCCGTTCCACGGCTGGGTCTACAATCTCGACGGCACCCTGCGCGGCCCGGCGCGGCCGGATACGTTCCCGCCGCTCGACAAGGTCGCCTACGGTCTGACGCCGATCGAATGCGAGGTCTTCCTCGGCTTCGTGTTCATCCGCTTCGAGCCGGGGCCGCAGCGCAGCGTCGCCGAGACGCTGGCTGTCTATGCCCCCGAACTCGCGCACTACCGCACGGAGGACCTCGTGCCGACCGCGGGCGTCTGGACGCAGCTCTCCCCGGTCAATTGGAAATCGGTGCGCGACGTCGACAACGAAGGCTACCACGTCGCGATGGCTCATCCCGCGCTCCAGGACCTCTACGGGGCGACCTATTTCGACACGCCGTTCGTCAACGGCGTCTGCCGCTCGTTCGCGACCTTCAATCCCCATGCCGGACGGCGCTGGAGCGTGCGCCATTATGTGAAGCTCTCGACGCCCGCCGTGCCGCTGCCCGCGCCGCTCGACAAAGCGTGGATCTATTATGGGATGTTTCCCAACGGCGTCCTCGCCGTCACGCCCGAAGCGGTGCAGTTCTACCAGGAGTTCCCGCTCTCGACCGGCGAGACGCTGCTGCGCGGCGCGGTCTACCGCTATCCGGACGAGGACCGCCGCCGCCGGCTCGCCCGTTATCTCGCCGTCCGCATCGACCGCGACACCCAGGCCGAGGACGTCCAACTGACGATCTGGTCGAATGAGGCGATGAATTCGAAGGCGTTCGCGAGCTTCTTCCTGTCCGACCTCGAATATGGCGTGCGCACCCACCACGACCATATCCGCGCGCTGTTGCCCGTCGTCACCCTCGACGAGCCGCCGGCGGAACGCGACATGGCGGCCGTCAACGCGACCCTCGCCGCGGGCGCGAGCGCCGGGGCGGCCGAGGCAGCGGTGACCACGCCGGCGGAATGAGGGCGAGGGTGGCGCATGCCCCTAACCCTTCGCTCTCCGCCCCTGGGTCCCCGCCACAAGGGCGGGGATGACGACGGAGGGGTCGAGGTTCCCAGCCCTCTTGCGCCCGTGGCGCCCCATGACGCGGCCTCGCCACGCCTATGAATATCAGCCTTGCCGCTGTTCCTTCTCCCCGTAAGCGGGGAGAAGGTGGGCCGATAGGCCCGGATGAGGGGCCTTCGCAGGTACCGGCGGCCAAACAAAAAGCGCATATATAATAAGGGAATAGACCCCTCATCCACCCCTTCGGGGCACCTTCTCCCCGGAGGGGAGAAGGGCACGGCGAGCGCTTCGGGAGCGAGCTCTGGGACCCTCCCCGATCCCGCCCCCTATCCGCGGCCCCAGAGGCCTTCGCGGGCGAGTTCGTCCTGGGTGATGCGGATGGCGCGGCGCAGGATGTCGGCCATGCGGTCGATCTCCGGCCGCTCGATGATGAGCGGCGGGCTCATGACGCACATGTTGATGAGCGGACGCACCAGGAGCCCGAGCTCCTGGCAATGGCGGTCGATGCGCTTGCCGACCTCGAGGTCGAGCGCCAGCGGGTTGTTGCTGACGGGATCGGCGACACATTCGATGCACGCCATCAGGCCGCGGCCGCGCACCTCGCCGACCAAGGGCAGGTCCTCGAGAGATTTCAGCGCCGCCTGGAAGTGCGGCGCCATCGCCCGGGCGTGGGCGAGCAGGCCGCCTTCGAGCAGATCGAGATTCTTCAGCGCCACGGCGCAGCCGATCGGATGGCTCGAATAGGTGAGTCCGTGAGCGAACACCGCGTCCGGATGGTTGGAGCGGCGCAGATCCTCGAACAGGCGGTCGGCGATCATCACGCCACCGAGCGGAAAATAGCCCGAGGTGACCCCCTTCGCGAAGGTGATCATGTCCGGCTTCAGGCCGAGCGAGGCGGATGCGAACACCTCGCCGAGGCGGCCGAACGCCGTCACCACCTCGTCGGCGATGAACAGGATGTCGTGGTCGGCGCAGACCTGCGCCATCGCCGGCAGATAGCCGTCCGGCGGCACGATCACACCGCCCGACGCCAGGATGGGCTCGGCGACGAAGGCGCCGATGCGCTCGGCGCCGACGCGGGCGATCAGGGTCTCGAACTCCTCGACGAGGAAGCGGGTGAAATCCGCCGCCGCGACACCCGCCGGCCGGCGGAACGGGTTCGGACACGAGAGCTTCACGACGAGGTCGGTCGCGCTGTCCATCCAGTCCTGGTCGCGCGGCCGCCCGTTGAGCGAGGCGGAGAGATAGGACGCGCCGTGATAGGCGCCTTCGCGGGAGACGATCAGCTTCTTGTCCGGTCGGCCGAGCACGTTGTTGCGGAACTGCATGAAGCGCAGCGCGGTCTCGACCGCCGAGGAGCCGCCGGTCGTGAAGAAGACGTGGTCGAGCCCCTCCGGCGCATGGCCGGCGAGGCGGACCGCGAGGTCGGCCGAGGCGTCGTTGGTGGTGTACCAGGGCGAGTTGTAGGAGAGCTCCATCGCCTGGGTCGCCATCGCATCGACGAGCTCCGTCCGGCGGTGCCCGGCGTTCACGCACCACATGCCGGCGGGGCCGTCGATCAGGCGGCGGCCGAGATGATCGGTGACGTAGAGCCCGTCGCCTGCCAGAATGCGGCCACGGGCTTCCGCGCCGATCGAGCCCGCGACCGGCCAGGGCTGGACGAGGTGGTCGCGCGCCAGCGCGTCGCGGGGATCCGCCGCCTCGGCCGCCTGATCGCGTCCGGTTGCGGAAATGTCGATCGCCTTCGCCGCCATGAGGGCCCTCCGCGCCACTCGGACCGCCGCACGAAGGCTCGCGCGGCGGCGCCGATTTTGAATGTCCGTTCAGCAAATATCGCAGAATGAGTACTTGATCTCAATGCCATTTTGCGCATTCCATTGGTTCCAAGAAAGGCGCGCTGAAGTGCCTTCGGGGAACATGCGATGGGATCAGCGTTCACGGAGGCCCAGCCGGAGCGCGCGGGCACCGGGCGATCGGCCGCCGATCGACCTCCGAAGGCGCGCGCCGCGCCGGATGCAGCCGCCCGCGGCGGCCGCGCGCTGACGAGCCGGAGCGCCGGGCTCCTCTTGATCTCGCCGGCCTTCCTCTACGCGATCGCCCTGCTCGCGCTGCCGATCCTGATCGTGCTGCTCTACAGCGTGTGGCGGCAGGATTATCTGACGATCGAGCGGACCTTCACCCTCGACAATTATGCAGCGGCGCTAACTGATCCCATCTATCGCGACCTGCTCGCCCGCTCCTTGTGGATCTCGCTCGCGACGAGCGCGCTCACCGTCGCCTTCTCCTATCCGGTCGCCTGGTTCATCCACGCCCACGGCGGCGCGCGCAAGAACCTGCTGTTGTTCCTCGTCACCATCCCCTGCTGGACGAGCTACCTGCTGCGCGTCATGGCCTGGAAGGTCATCCTCGGCTACAAGGGCGTGCTCAACACCGCCCTGATCGGGGCCGGCCTCGTCGATCAGCCGCTGACCTCGCTCCTCTACAACACCAATTCGGTGCTGATCGCCCTCGTCCATTCCTGGGCGGCGTTCGCCATCATTCCGATCTTCGTCTCGCTCGAGAAGATCGACCGCTCCCTGCTCGAGGCGGCCCGCGATCTCGGCGACGGGGCTTTGCGCAGCTTCCTGCGCGTGACGCTGCCGCTCTCGATGCCGGGCGTCATCTCCGCCTTCCTGATCGTGATGATCCCGACCGTCGGCGACTACGTCACGCCGAAGCTCGTCGGCGGCAAGGACGGTATGATGATCGCCACGGCGATCGAGGCGCAGTTCGGCAAGGGCAACAATTGGCCCCTCGGCGCCGCGCTCTCCGTCACCACGATGGTCACCGTCTCCTTGAGCGCGGCCCTCGTGGTGTTCGTGATGAAGCAGGCGGCGCGGCGGCTGCGGTGACAGGGAGGCTCCGGTGATGCGCACCCGCTCGGGATGGCTGTCGGGCTACGTCGCCCTCTATTTCGTGTTCCTCTACGCGCCGATCCTGGTGATCCCGGTGTTCTCGCTGAACAACGCGGCCGCACCCGCACTGCCGCTCGCCGGGTTCACCACCAAGTGGTACGCCATGGCGGCCGAGAACGCCGAGATGTTCCACGCCGCCCGCAACAGCGTCGCGGTCGGGCTGTCGGTGGCCCTGCTGACCACCCTCCTCGCGGTTCCGGCGGCGCGCGCGCTGACCCGCCACCGCTTTCCCGGTCGCAGCCTCGCCTCCGGCCTCATCATGTCGCCCTTGTTCCTGCCGGAGATCATCGTCGCGGTGTCGCTGTTGACGATCGTGCTCGGGGCGGGCCTGTCCGCCTCGCTCATCGCGGTCGCGCTCGGGCAGACGGTGTTCTGCCTGCCCTATGCGATGTCGGTGCTGACCGCCGGCTTCCTCAATCTCGACCCGTCTCTGGAGGAGGCCTCGCGCGATCTCGGCGAGACGGCGGCCGGCACCTTCCGCCGCGTCATCCTGCCCGTCGTCGCGCCGGCGATCCTGTCGAGCCTGCTCGTCTCCTTCACGATCTCGCTCGACGAGTTCATCCTCGCCTTCTTCCTGTCGGGCGCGGAACCGACGCTGCCCGTCTACATCTTCGGCCAATTGCGCTTCGCCGCGCGCCTGCCCTCGGTGCTCGCGCTCGGCTCCATCATCCTCGTCGTGTCCGTCGTCCTGCTCGTCGCCGCGGAAGCGATCCGCCGGCGCGCGGAACGCCGTCTCGGTGCCGCGGGAGCCCCGTCATGACCTCCGAAATGATCGAGATCCGCAACGTCAACAAGACGTTCGGCACCTATCAGGCGCTCGCCGACATCTCGCTCGACGTCCACGCCGGCGAGTTCTTCTCGCTGCTCGGGCCGTCGGGCTGCGGCAAGACCACGCTGTTGCGCTCGATCGCCGGCTTCGAACATCCGACGTCCGGTTCGATCGCGATCGACGGGCGCGACGTGACGGGCGTGCCGCCGAACCTGCGGCCGGTCAACATGGTGTTCCAGAACTACGCGATCTTCCCGCACCTCGACGTGTTCGACAACGTCGCCTATGGGCTCAAGAAGCTCAGGCTCGGCGCCGACGAAGAGAAAAGGCGCGTCAACGCGGCCCTCGAACAGGTCCGCCTCGGGCCGCTCGGCCGGCGCAAGGCGCACGAACTGTCGGGCGGCCAGCGCCAGCGCGTCGCCCTCGCCCGCGCGCTGGTGCTGCGGCCGAAGGTGCTCCTCCTCGACGAGCCGCTCTCCGCCCTCGACAAGAAGCTCCGCGAGGAGATGCAGGTGGAGCTGCGCCAGCTCCAGCAGGCGGTCGGCATCACCTTCGTGCTCGTCACCCACGACCAGTACGAGGCGCTGGCCCTCTCCGACCGCATCGCCGTCATGTTCGGCGGGCGCATCGCCCAGATCGCGACGCCGAAGGAGATCTACCAGCGCCCTCTCACCCGCGCGGTTGCGACCTTCCTCGGCGGCGTGAACTGCCTCGCGGCCGAGATCGTCGCCGACGAGCCGGCGCATCTGACCGTGGCGAGCGGCGCGTTCGGCCGGCTCCGGCTCGCCAAGCCGGATGGATTCCGCACCCCCGCCGGACCGGCGACGATCGGCCTGCGCCCGGAGCGGCTGCGCATCCTGTGGCCGGGCGAGGACAGCCCCCATGCGCTCACGGCGACCGTGGTGAGCCGGGTCTATTATGGCGAGGTCACCCACCTCGAGGTCACGGCCGCAGGCGTGCCCGGCGCGCTCACCCTCATCGAGAAGAACGGCCTCGGGGCGGACGATCTGCCGGTCGGGGCCGATATCCGCCTCGGCTACGATCCCGGCGCGATGGTGCTGCTCTCCGACGAGCCGCGACCAGCCTGAGCCCGCCGGCGCTCGACCTCCTCGATCCAGCGCGCGCCGATCCGGTAGGCGCGCAGCGCGTCGAGCGGGTCTTCGTCGTCGAGCCGCGAGCAGATGCGGTAGATCTCGAGCACCTCCGCCTCCATCGCGCCGGCGAGGTGGAAGCGCATCGCCGCCGCATAGCGGGCGCGGCCGGACCACGGCTCCCCGGCCGGGATCAGGATCTGCCGCCAGTGCTCGCGATCGTCTTCACCGAACGTCTCGCCCATAGCCGTGCCGTCAGATGTCGGCCGGCGGCGTCGCGATGCGCCGCGGCAGCCTGAGGAACGGCCGCGGCACGATCTTCACCCGCTTCATGAGCTTCGAATAAGCGAGCTCGTGGAGGGCGTAGATCTCGGTCCAGAGGTCGTCCACGACGCCCACGCCAAAAGGCCGCTCCAGGCTCGCGATGGCGATCGTCTTCTTGAGAAACGGCGACCACGTCGAGGCGGTGATGAGACCCGCCTCGCGCTTGCGGCGGTGATAGACGATGGCGAGCGGCGCCGGCACCGAGCCCTCGATCTCGAGGCCGACGAGGGCGTGACGCAGCCGCCCCGTCTCGCGCGCGGCGAGGATGGCGCGGCGGCCGTTGAAGCTCTCCTTGGCGGGATCGATCATCCAGTCGAGGCCGATCTCGTCGGGAAGGCGCACGCGGTCCTCGCGAAGCGCGGTGTCGGCCGTGATGAAATCGGCGTTGGCGACGATGAAGCCCGCCTCGATGCGCGCCCGGTTCAGCGCCGAATAGCCGATGACGCGCAACCGGTGGCGCTCGCCGTGGACGGCGAGACGATCCCACAGGGAGAGAGCCTCCTCAGCCGGACAGAACAGCTCGTAGCCGAGATCGCCGGTGAAGCCGGTGCGGGAGACGACGACCTCGCCCGCCACGTGCGGGAAGGCCCGGAGCTCGAACGGCTTCAGGGTCTCGATCCCGGCGAAGCCCGCCGCCCGCAGGAGCGCGCACGAGACCGGCCCCTGCAGCGAGAGCCCGGCGACCGCCTCCGTCTCGTCGGCGATGGTGACGCCGTAGCGCGCCGCGCCGTCGAGCAGCCACGGCAGATGACGCTCCTGGCAGCACAGGCGGAAGGCGTCGCGGCCGAGGCGGAACAGCGTACCGTCGTCGAGCACATGGCCTTCGTCGTCGCACCACGCGGTGTATTGGACCCGGCCGACGGCAAGCTTCGAGACGTCGCGCAGGGTCAGCCGATTGAGGAAGGCTTCCGCGTCGGGCCCGGCGATGCAGTACTTCGTCATCGGCGAGAGATCGAACAGCGCCGCCGTCGAGCGGATCGCGAAATATTCGAGCTCCTCGTCCGCGAGCGAAGCCGGTGCCTTGAACCCCGCCCAATCGTACCAATCGTTGGTGAGGGCGAGCGCGGCGAGGCGGGGATGGAACGGCGTCTCGGCGAGCGGCGCCAGCACCGCCGGCTTGGCGTCCGCGAGACGGTTGCGGTCGAACGCGCGGGTCATGCTGCCGTCTCCTTGGCGAGGGCACGGCGGGCGGCGTTGTAGCCCGGCAGACCCGAGACGCCGCCGCCCGGATGGCTGCCGGCGCTCGCGAGATAGAGGCCAGGCACCGGCGTCTCGTAGCCGGAGGCGCCGAACGCCGGGCGGTTGAAGATCATCTGATCGACCTGCAATTCGCCGTGGTGCCAGTGACCGCCGGGCATGCCGAAATGCGCCTCGATGTCGGGCGGCAGCAGCAGTTCCGCGCCCACGATAGAGCCGCGAAGGCCGGGCGCGTGACGCTCGAGGGTCGCGAGCACGGTCTCGAGGAAGGCGTCGCGGCGGGCGTCCCATCCGCCGCTGAGGTCGTAGGGCGCATATTGGACAATCGCCGACAGGACGGCGCCGCCCCGTGGCGCGAAGGTCGGATCGGTCAGGCTCGGCAGGGTGATCTCGATGACCGGGTCCGGGCTGAAATCGCCGTATTTCGCCGGGTTGAAGGCGCGCTCGACATGATCGACCGAGGGCGCGACCACGAGGCGGCCCCGCGCCGCCTCGGCCGGGACGCCGACGAAGGCCGGGACAGCATCGAGGGCGAGGTGGAGCTTCGCCGCGTCGCCGCGGCTGCGGATGTGCGAGACGGCGCGGTCGAGCCCGATGTCGATCGCACCGGGCGGCAGGAGCGAGCGGAGCGTGGTGACGGGGTG
Organism: Segnochrobactrum spirostomi; assembly: GCF_009600605.1. GTDB lineage: Bacteria > Pseudomonadota > Alphaproteobacteria > Rhizobiales > Segnochrobactraceae > Segnochrobactrum > Segnochrobactrum spirostomi. Next base: position 1,517,519 of record NZ_VWNA01000001.1, read on the forward strand.
GATCGCCGAGACGATCAGCGGTGCAGCAATGCGCGCGCCCCAGGGCAGCACGATCCCCGACGCCCGCCCTCGGTCGGCCGCGATCGCGGCCACGGGGGCTCCCGTCCGGATCTCGACGCCGGCCTGACGGGCCGCAGCCGCGAGGTGAGCGGTGACCGCACCCATCCCGCCGCGCGGCACGATCTGGCCGCCCCGGGCGCCGAGGCAGGAACCGGCGAGACGGTAATAGAGCCCCACGATCGAGGTCGGCGAGCGCGGCCCGAGATGAATGCCGAGGGTCGCGTCGAAGGCGAGCAGGCCCTTCAGGCGATCGTCGTCGAGATGCTCGTCCACCACGTCCGCGATGTTGGTGAGAAGCATGCGGGCGAAGTCGCGCCCCGCCGACCGGCCGCGCTTGAGGAGCGCGACGGCGGCTTTGCCGAGATCGACGGCGTCGCCGAGGGATAGCTCGCCCGGCATCGGCGGCGGCCGCGCCAGGAAGCGGGCGAGCAGGTCGGCTTGGGACATCAGGAGCGCGCGCAGCGCGGCGAAGCGGCCGGCCTCGTCCGGCGTGACCCCGCTCAGGCTGTCGCCGTAGGCGCCGCCGAGCACGACCGGTCCCCGCACGGGATCGAGCGCGACCGTGGGCGCGAGGCTCGTGCCGAGATCGGCGAGGTCGAGCCCGAGCGCCCGTTCGACCTCCGGGGCGAGGCGGTTCATCAGGTGGGCGAGGCTGTTGACCTTGTAGCCCGGGTGGAACACGTGGGTGCCGGCCCCGCCGCCCAGCACGTCGCGGGCTTCGACCAGCAGCACCCGCCGGCCGGCCCGGCCGAGCATCGCCGCGGCGACGAGCCCGTTGTGGCCGCCGCCGATCACCACCGCATCATAGGACGTCTTTCCGTTAGAGGACGTCATGGGCCGGGCTCATGTGTTGGCGGGAGCGCTTGAGGTCGCGCAGGACTTCGGCGGCGGCGTTGTAGCCGGGCGCGCCCATCACGCCGCCGCCGGGATGGGTGGACGACCCGCACAGATAGAGTCCCTTGATCGGCGTGCGATATTGCGCGTAGCCGGGCACCGGGCGGTTGAACAGAAGCTGGTCGAAGGTGAGCTCACCCTGGAAGATGTTGCCCTCGGTGAGGCCGACCTCCGCCTCGAGCTCGCGAGGGGTGCGCACCTCCATGTGGCGGATGCGGTCCCGGAAACCCGGGGAATAGTCGGCGATCTGGCTCACCACCGTCTCGGCGAAGGCGTCGCGGTCGGCGTCGGTCCAGTCGCGCCCCTCCACCTTCGGCGGGCAATATTGCACGAAGCAGCTCATGAAGTGCTTGCCCGGCGCCGCGAGCGTCGGGTCGAGCGTCGTCGGGATCATGGCGTCGAGGAAGGGATCGGCCGACCAGCGTCCTGCCTTCCAATCGTCGTAGGCCCGCTCGATGCGCTCGACCGTGTCGGTGAAGTGGAGATCGCCCTTCACGGCGGTGGAGCCGGAGGGCAGCGCCGGGAAGTCGGGCATCCCGTCGAGGGCGATGTTCACCTTGCCGGAGGAGCCGCGCATCTTGAAATGGCGGACCCGGTCGAGGAACGGCGGCGGCAATTCCTTTTCGTCGACGAGCTTCAGGAAGGTGCGCTTCACGTCGGCGTTCGAGAGCACGAGACGGGCGCGGACCTCTTCGCCGCCGGCAAGGACGACGCCCTCGCTGCGCCCGCCGCGGACCTTGACCGAGGCCACCTCACTGTCGGTGCGGATGGTGCCGCCCGCGGCCTGGAACGAGGACGCCAGTGCCTGGGTGATCGCCCCCATGCCGCCGCGCGCATAACCCCAGGCGCCGACCGAGCCGTCGACGTCGCCCATATAATGGTGGAGCAGCACATAGGCCGTGCCGGGCGACATCGGCCCGAGCGCGGTGCCGATGATGCCGGACAAGGCGAGATAGGCCTTGATGACCTCCGTCTCGAAATATTCGTCGAGGAAATCGGCGATCGACATCGTCCAGAAGCGGGCGGTGCGGGCGAACTCCGCCGCGCTCAAGTCGCCCACCTTGCGGGCGAGGAAGAGGAGTTCCTGAAGGTCGCGCGGCTTGAAGGAGAACGGATCCGGCGCCGTGCGCAGGAGCAGCGGCTGGATGAAGCGGCATTGCCGCGTCACGTCGCGGGCATAGCGGTCGTAGGCCTCCGCGTCCCGCGCCGAATAGCGGGCGAACTCACGGCGGTGCTGGTCGTGGTTGCGGTAGGAGGCGAGGTAGCCGCCGGAGCGGGTCAGCACCGCGCCGCCCTCGTAGCCGATCACCTGGAGCCCGTGCCGCGGCAATTCGAGATCGCGCATGATCTCGGAGCGGAACAGCGAGCACACATAGGAACAGTTGGAATAGGTGACGTCCTCGGCGAGCCGCCGGCTCGTCGCCGCGCCGCCGACCCAGGCATTCTTCTCGACGACGAGAACGTCGAGGCCGGCCCGCTGAAGATAGCAGGCGGCGACGAGCCCATTGTGGCCGCCGCCGACGATCACCACGTCCCAGAGCTTCATAGGCCTCTCCGCAACATTCGGAAATGATGCATACGGCACAGTCGCTTGTCCATATATTTTGGCTGAATATCCAGCAAGTGACTTGTGCACCCGACGGCCCGCGCTATAGTCGGCTCAGGTCATCGGCGTCGGCGAGGACGGGCCGCGATGAGGGTTCCGGCACGCATCGGACACGGCAGCGCGGCGGGCCTTTCCGGAGGCCCCGGCGGCGGGTTCGCAGCCCCCTCGCGAGACCGGTTGCGACGGCGGGCGGCGCGCAAGGCATTGCGAGGGCCACAGCGGTCGGCCAATGGTGGGCGAGGGTCCGGCGCGAACGGGACGCGCGGACCGACCCGACCGATCTTCGAGCAGGAACACCCGACCGCGATGAGCCAGGCCGCCACCGTTCTCTCAGACCGCAAGGTTCGCAAGGCGCCGAAGGAAGCGCGCCAGTTGCAGCTCATCGAGGCGACGATCGATTCGCTCGCCAAGCGCGGCTACTCCGACACCACCCTCGCCAACGTCGCCGAGGGCGCGAAGCTGTCGCGCGGCATCGTCAATTTCCACTTCGAAACCAAAGAGAACCTGCTCGTCGCCACGCTCCAATACATGGCCGACGAATATGCCGACCATTGGAACGAGGCCCTGGAGAAGGCCGGCCCCAGCGCGGCCGAGCGGATGTGGGCGTTGGTCGGCGCCGATTTTGACCGCCGCATCTGCACGCGGCGCAAGCTCGCCGCCTGGTGCGCCTTCTGGGGCGAGGCCAAGTCGCGGCCGACCTACCTTTCGCTCTGCGGCGCCCGCGACCTCAAATATCAGCGCACGTTCGAGGAGCTCTGTGCCGAGCTCAAGGTCGACGGCGGCTACGATTATGAGCCGCTCGATGCCGCCCTCGCCATCTGCTCGACCATGGAAGGGCTGTGGCTCAGGCTGATGATGAACGGCAAGCTCAGCCGCGAAGCCGCCCACGGAGCCGCGATCGAATGCATCGTCGCCTTCTTCCCCCGGCACATCGGGCGGGAAGGCCCCCTCCCCCGTTAGCGACCCCTCCAGAAAGGCGAAGGCCATGACGTCGTTCGGCTCCCGAAGCTTCCCCGCGCTTCTCGTCTCCGCCTTGTCCTTGATCCTGGCGCAGCCGCTCGCAACGGTCGCCGCCCGGGCCGACAACCTCACCGTTTTCGACTGGGCCGGCTACGAAGACCCCGCCTTCCACCCCGCCTACACGAAGGAGCACGGCACCGAGCCGACCTTCTCCTATTTCGGCGACGAGGAGGAGGCGTTCCAGAAGCTGCGCTCCGGCTTCAAGGCGGATCTCGCCCACCCCTGCTCCCAGAGCGTCAACAAATGGCGCGACGCCGGGCTTCTCGAGCCGCTCGACACCAAGAAGCTCAAGAACTGGAACGACATCCTGCCCGGCATCGCCAAGATGCCGAACCTGATGACCTCGGCCGACGGCACGGCGTGGTTCCTGCCCTTCGAATGGGGCAACTCGCTGATGATCTACCGCACCGACACCGTGAAACCCGAAGACGTCGCCTCGCTCCAGGCGTTCGCCGATCCCAAGTTCAAGGATCGCGTCTCGATCGGCGACAATGTCGACGACGCCTATGCGCTGGCGAGCCTCGCCATCGGCCTCAAGGACTGGACCAAGATGACCGACGCCCAGTTCAAGCAGGCGTCGGACTTCCTGCGCGCCGTGCACAAGAACGTGCGCGTCTACTGGACGGAAAACACGGACCTCAGCCAGGCGATGGCGAGCGGCGAGGTCGACCTCGCCTGGGGCTGGAACGAGACGGCGACGACGCTCGCCAAGGACAGCCAGCCGGTCGCGACCAACCCGAACCCGAAGGAAGGCCACTCGACCTGGGTGTGCGGCTATGTGCGGCTGAAGAACGGCGCGGCGCCGGAGGGCGAGGTCTACGACTTCCTCAACGCCGTGACCGATCCCGGCGTCTCCGCCTACCTCGTCGAATCCTGGGGCTACGGCCATTCCAACGCCAAGGGTATGGCCGAGGTCGACCCGGCGATCCTCAAGGCCAAGGGCTACGCGGACGTGTCGAGCTTCACGGCGAACACGCTGTTCCAGTCGCCGCTGCCGACGGAGCTCCGCCAGAAGATGATCGCCGAGTTCGAGAAGATCAAAGCGGGGTTCTGATTGGCGCCTGTCGCCGGCAACGCACCGCCGGACGCGGTCAGCCCGGCGGCATGCGGAGGAAATGCCGGATGCGTTCGGCGAGCGTGCTGCCGTTGCCGGCGTCGCCCTCCCCGGCGTGCGGATTGAGACGGCGCCGCTCGATCTCCAACTGGCGGGTGTAGGCGGCTCCGATCTCCTCGGCGATGGAGGGCCGCTCGTGGATGAGAGGCGCCAAGCTTTCCTTATCGATCGAGTAGACCACCACCGACGTAAGGGCGAGGATCGTGCCGCGTTCGCCCTCGCCGGTGAGCAGGCCCATCTCGCCGAAGAAGTCGCCGGGCGCGAGCCGGGCGATCTCGCGGCTCCGCTGGCCCTCGGAGCGTGTCACCGCCAGAACGCCGCGGCGGACGATCATCAGCATGGTGAGCGCGACGCCCTGCTCTCCGACGACCTCCCCCTTGCGGTAGCTCCGCCGCGTCATCCGCGCCGCAAGCGCCTCCTTCTCCTCCTCGTTCATGCCCGCAAACAACGGCAGCACGTCGAGGAGGCGGAGCGCGGTCGATCTCCCCGGAGAGGAAAATGCGCCGGGTTGGGGAAGCGAGGCTGAGTCGCTGGGCGGGGCGAACAGCACGCCGGCGGCCTTGGTGTGCCGAAAGATGAGGTCGAAGATCTCGTTCTTGGCCGCACCTACGTTCGCAAAGTCGGCGACGCGGAAGGTCAGATCGAGCACGATCGCCGTCGCGTCGATCGACGTCACGAAGACCTGAGGGGGCGGCTCGGCCTGGATCGACTGGCAGCTCAGCAGCACCTCGGCCATCACCGCGCACATCTCGCCGGGCGCCTTGGTCGGGAGCAACCGCACGGTGACCTTTGATCCGTGAGCGCGGGCGGGCGCGCTGCGGTTCGTGAGGGTCGCCTTGGCGATGGAACTGTTCGGCACCGTGACGAGGTCGTTGGAGCCGTTGAGCAGGTAGGTGGCGCGCCAGTTGGTCTCGAGCACTTGGCCTTCGCTGCCGTCGGCGAGCACGATCCAGTCCCCGACCGCGTAGGCCTTGCCGAGATTGAGGGCGATGCCGGAGAAGACGTCGTTGAGCGAGCTTTGCAGGGCGAGGCCGAGGATGATCGCAAGCACGCCTGAGGTCGCGATCAGCGTGCCGACCGGAAAGCTGAAGACATAGGCGACGACGGACAGCGTCGCCCCGACATAGACGAGGCCGACGAGCAGATCCTGGAGCAACTGGCTCTCGCGCGGCCGCCGCTCGAAGATCAGGAAGACGCGAACGAAGCCGGCGAGCGTGAGCGCCGCATTGACCCACCAGATGATCTTGGCGATGCCGACAAAGACGTTCTGCAATTCCGAGATCGGCTTCGGGGTCGGCGCGTAGGGAACGATCCCGTGATAGAAGAGCAGGGCCGTGAGGGCCACGAACAGCGCAAACTGACCCGCGAACCGTCCGCGTGGATAACCGCGGAGGACGATGTGGCTGACCATGGCCCCGGCGAACGCCAGCGAGCCGGCCTGGACGATCGGATCGGTCAGTGCTTGGAGAAGGCTCGCAGAGACGGACATGGCTGAACTTCGCCGCCCGGAAACGGCCGGCCTCCCGCATTTCACCCCACCGCGGCGCTGTCGATCCGCACGCACCCCGAGCCCGGGCACGCGCGTCGCATCGCGGTGGCGAAACGAACCATGAAGCCATTCGCTGCGCCGACGCAACTGCGGGCGGTGCATGCCGGCCGCCACGAGCCCTGGGACGGCGGCCTGTCGGTCAGCCTTCGCCGCGCGTCTCCGCACCGCCGATCCGGCGATAGACGAAGGGCGGCGGGGCGAGCGCGGCCTCGTCGCGGGCGAGCAGGCCGACGCCGGCATGGAACGGCGACTTCTCGCAGGTCGGGTCGGTGTTTTCCGCAGCGCCGGTCAGCGCCAGCGCTTGGCAGCGGCAGCCGCCCCAATCGCGCTCCTTGCGCTCGCAGCTTCGGCACGGCTCCGGCATCCAATCGGTGCCGCGATAGGCATTCATGGCCGGCGAGGCGAACCAGGCATCGGCGAGGGAATGCTCCTTCACCGACCAGAATTCGAGGCCCGGGATCGTCTCCGCGGCGTGGCAGGGCAGCACCTTGCCGGACGGCGTCACGTTGAGGGTGCGCCGCGCCCAGCCGCCCATGCAGGCCTTCGGATAACGGGCATAATAATCCGGCACCACGAGATCGATGACGAGTTGCCCCTCGAGCCGCTGCCGCGCCGCCTCGACCACCGCGATCGAGCGCGACACGTCCTGGCGATCCGGCATCAGGGCGGCCCGGTTGAGCAGGCCCCAGCCATAATATTGGGTGTGGGCGATCTCGAGCCGCCGGGCGCCGAGCGCCACCGCGAGCTCGATCATCGCCGGAACCTCGGTGATGTTGGCGCGGTGGATCACCGCGTTCACCGTGAGGGCGAGGCCGAGGCGGCCGACCTCCGCGGCGAAGGCGAGCTTCTGGGCGTGCCCGCCGGCGAGACCGCCGATGTGGTCGCCCGACGCCGCCTCCGCACCCTGGAGCGAGAGCTGGACGTGGTCGATCCCGGCGTCCGCGAGCGCCGGCAGCATCGCCTTGGCGCGGCCGATGCCGGAGGTGATGAGGTTGGTGTAGAGCCCGACCGAGGCGGCGTGGGCGGTGAGCTCGACGAGGTCCGCACGCGCCGTCGGCTCGCCGCCCGAGAGATGGAGATGCAGCACGCCGAGCGCCGCGGCCTCGGAGAAGACGCGCTTCCAGGCCGCGGTGTCGAGCTCGTCCGAACGGCGGTCGAGCTCCAGCGGATTGGAACAATAGGGGCAGCTCAGCGGGCAGCGATGGGTCAGCTCGGCGAGCATGCCGATCGGTCCCGGCAGGCTCGGCCGGGCGGACGCGGCGTTCTCGGGACTGACCGGCGCGTTCATCGCTCCACCACCCTCTTCGCCACGAGATCCTCGAGCATCGCGATCACGTCCGGCTCGATCTCGGACGGCGCCGCGTCGAACGTCACGGCGAGCGCCGCGACGATGTCGCCGATCGTACGCTTGCCGTCGACGAGCGCGAGCACGTGCGCGGCCGGCTCGTCGAGCTCGAAGGCGCGCTCCGGCGCGAGCAGGACGGGACGGCCGCGCGCCGCATCCGCCTGGAGGCGGACGCCGCGCGGCAGCTTCGGCACGTCGGAGGCGACGAGGGCGATCACCGCGCCGCTCCGGGCACCAGGAGCTCGCCCGGTCGCCACGCCCCCGGCGGCGGCAGGCCGGGATCGACATAAGCGTGTTCGAGCGCATCGAGCTGCGACCACAGCACGTCACACTTGAAGCGCAGCGCCGCGAGCGCCGCCGCCTGCGTCTCGAGGGTCACGGCGTGGCGCTGCACATAAGCGAGGGCGAAGTCGGCGTCGCGCGGCGCCTGGGTCAGCCGCTTGCCGAAATAAGCGAGCGTTTCCTCCGAGATGAAGGAATAGTTGGCGAGCATGCCGGAGACGCGCTCGGAGATGATCTGCGGACTGAACATCTCGGTCAGCGACGAGGCGATCGCCTCGAGCAAAGTGCGGTCGCGCACGAAATGGACGTAGGCCTCGACCGCGAAGCGGGTCGCCGGCAGGATGTGGCGGGTCGAGATCACCTCGTCGCGGATGAGGCCGAGCCCGTCGGTGAGCTTCAGCCAGCGATCGATGCCCCCCGCCTGGCCGTCCGTCTGCCCCTCTTCGCCGTCATGGTCGACGATGCGCTGGCGCCACACCCGGCGCAGCGCCGGATCGTCCATCCGGGCCAGGATGGTGGCGTCCTTGATGGGGATCATCGCCTGATAATAGTAGCGGTTCAGCGCCCACGCCCGGACCTGATCCAGCGTCAGCTCGCCGTTGTGCAGGCGGCGGTGGAAGGGGTGGAGATTGTGGTAGCGCTCCGCCCCGATCTGCCGCAGCGCGGCGGCGAGCGCCTCCGGCGAGAGGAGCTCTTGGCTCGGCTGAAGCGGCGGCAGGGGCATGTTCATCAGGGCGTTTCCTCGAGCGCGACGGGACGGTCCTCGGCCTGCGGCGCGAAGGCGAAGCGCATCCCGTCATAGCCGATGTCCCATCCGGCCCGTTCCGCCGCACGGCGTTCGTCGGACCCGTCGATGAGCACCGGATTGGTGTTGTTGATGTGGGTGAAGACCTTGCGGCTCACCGTGAGCCCGTCGAGCGCCGCGATCGAGCCATCGGCTCCGGCGATGGGCAGATGGCCCATGCGCCGGCTGGTCTTCGCGCCGACCCCGGCGGCGATCATGTCGTCGTCGAACCAGCAGGTGCCGTCGAACAAGAGGAGATCGGCACCCCGACAGCGCGCGACGATGTCCGCGGTCACCGCGGCGGCGCCGGGGATGTAGACGAAGTGGCGGCCGTTCGCCCGGATCGAGGCACCGACCGTGCTCTCGCCGACCGCGCCGATCTGAAGGCTCTCGTCCTCGAGCCAGAGCGGCACCTTGCCCGGCACCGCGAAGAGCTCGATGGTAAGATCGTCTATGGGCTCGAACGCCTCACCGAGGGCGCACACATTGCGCGTCACCACATCATGCGCGAGCACGTCGAACACGCTGTTGGCGGAGACCGCCCGCAGCGTCTCGGCGCTGCCATAGAGGGCGAAGGGCTCGCGCTCGCGCAGGCTCAGGAGCCCGGCGACATGGTCGACGTCGCCGTTCGTGAGCACCACGGCGGCGATCGGCGAGCCGCGCAGACTGCCGCCGGCACCGTCACGCGGCTGGAGCTCGGGCGTTGCGGCGATCTGCTCGCGGATATCGGGAGAGGCGTTGAGAAGGACCCAGCGGAGCCCGTCCGCGGAAACCGCGAGGCTTGACTGGGAGCGCGGGGTCACGCGCGGATCGCCCGACCGTGCGAGCGAACAGATGCGGCAGCGGCAGTTCCATTGCGGAACGCCGCCACCGGCGGCCGAACCGATCAGGATCGCTTGCATGGCTGCATGGCTCCCGAGCGGGTCTCGACCACGGACCCATGGGGCCCGAGCCTCAGCGGCCCGGACCTCGCGGACCTCAAACTTCCGGCGGAAGCTCGCCGGACTCGTAGCTGTTGATTTCCATGCCGAGGCAGATCTCGACGATGCGGGGCTTCGTCCACTTCATGATCGTTTCCTCCTAGACCGACAGGCCTTTGCAAGACCCATTGGAAGATATCGAGCGTCTTTCCGCAACGGCAACTGATAAGAATTTCATAAGCCATTCTGGAACGGTTCCAGCGAGTGTCCGGCCAAGCCTCGCGCAAGCCCCACCCGCCTCGCACCAGAAGGTCCCCGGCCGTCTTCCCCTTCGGGCCAATATAGCGAGCGGCGGGGCGCATCCGAGGGCCCTGCGACCCTCGACGGGATTGACACCCGGCACACCCTGGCGGCGTGATGGCGTCATGGTCGGACCGCGGTCGTCTGCGCCTTGGCGCGCGCTTGCCCTCGTCCTGACGCTCGCGTTGATGATCGCGGGCCTCGGGCGCGGTATCGCTTTGGCCGCGAGTCTCCCCGTTCCCGCCCTGGTGATCGGCGACGTCGTCATTCCGATCTGCCACCCCGGTGGCGCAGGCGACGATCCGGCTGACCTCGCCCGGCACGCCTGCTGCAACGATTGCGCCCTCGGCGCCCCCCTGATCCTGCCGCAGCCCCCGGCCCTCTCGGCCCGCGCCTGGATCGCCTGGACCGCGGATCTCTCGCTGTCGCAGCCGCAGCGTCCGGCGCTGGCACGGCTGCGGCTGCCGCGCCTTTCCCAGGGCCCGCCGGCGGCCTGACGCCCCCGTCTTCTCAAAATCCCCGATCGTTCGAGACAGGCGAGACCCGGCCACGCGCGCGGGCGCCCGTCTCCGCATAAGGAACACGTCATGAAAGCTCGTCTGCGCGCCATGCTCGGCGCCGCCACCCTTTCCGTCCTGTCGGCGATCACCCTCGCCGGCTTTCTCGCCGTCCTCCCCGTCCCGGCGACGGCCCACGAGGTGAAGGCCGGCGACCTCGTCATCGAACATCCCTGGGCCCGCGCGACGCCACCGGGCGCCGAGATCGGCGGCGGCTTCGTCACCATCGAAAATCACGGCAACACCGCGGACCGTCTGGTCGGCGGCTCCCTCGAGGGCGCCAAGGAATTCCAGGTCCACGAGATGTCGATGGACAACGGCGTCATGAAGATGCGGCAGGTTGAGGGGCTCGACATCCCCGCTGGCGGCAAGGTGACGCTCGCGCCGGGCGGTTACCACGTCATGTTCGTCGGCCTCGCTCAGCCCCTCAAGCAGGGCACCCTGGTGCCGGGAACCCTGGTCTTCCAGCATGCCGGCACGGTGAAGGTCGAATTCAAGGTCGAGGCGGTGGGCGCCAAGGGTCCCGAGCACGGCGGCGCGAAGGCCGACGGCCATTCCGGCCACTCGGACTCCATGCCCGGCATGAACATGAACTGACGCGACACCAACCGAACCCCGTCCGATCCGGAAAGAACCCGATTATGATCCGTACCCTCTTCTCCAAGGCGAGCCTCCGCTCCAAAGCGCCTCTCCGCGTGGGCATCGCCGCCGTCATCGTCGCCCTCGCGAGCCCGGCCTTCGCTCACGCCCATCTCAAGGCCGCGGTGCCGGCGGCGGGCAGCAAGGGCAAGAGCCCGAGCGAACTCGACCTCACCTTCTCCGAGGCCCTGAACCTCAAGTTCTCCGGGGTGAAGGTCTCCGGTCCCGACAAGATCCCCGTCTCGCTCGGTGACGCGATGCTGATGAACAAGAACACGACGCTGATGGTGCCGGTGGCGGGGCCGCTCATCCCCGGCACCTACACCGTCGAATGGCACGCGCTGTCGGACGACGGGCACAAGACGAAGGGAAGCTACACCTTCACCGTCACCCGCTGATGCCGCCGGACGCCGCCCTGATCCTCGGCCGGTTCGTCTATGACGGACCGGCCGTGCTCCTGTGGGGCGCGGGCGGCTTTCTCGCGGTCCTGCTGCCGCAGCCGCTCGCCGCCCGGATCGGTGCGCGGCTCTCTCCGGCCTTTACCGTCGCGGCCGTGTTCGCGGTCGCGGCGGCCCTCGTGACCCTGCCTTTGCGCGCCGCGATGCTCGGCGACGGCTGGGCCGACGCGCTCGATCCGGCGACCCTTCGCGGCGTCCTGTTCGAGACCGATCTCGGCCTCGCCTGGCTCGTCCAAGAGGCGGCCGCGCTCGCCGCCCTCGGCGCGGCCTTCGTGCCCGAGCGGTGGCGGACGGCGGCCTCTGCCCTCGGCGGCGGCGCGATGCTCATGAGCCTGCCGCTCGTCGGGCATGCCGGAATGCAGCAGGGCGGCCTCGGCCTCATCCACCGGCTGAACGACGGCCTCCACGTCCTCGCCGGCGGCTTCTGGCTCGGGGCGCTCGTACCGTTCGTGCCGCTGCTCGCCCGCATCGACGATCCCCGTGACGCCGCCGCAGCCAATATCGCCCTGCGGCGCTTCTCCAACATCGGCCACGCCGCGGTGACGCTGGTGATCCTGACCGGCGTCGCCAACGCAGCCCTGATCCTGAGCGGGAGCTCGATCGACGGCGCCTCGCTCTATCAGCGCCTGCTCGCGGTGAAGATCGCCCTGGTTGCCGGGATGGTCGGGCTCGCGCTTCTCAACCGCTACGTCCTCGTGCCGCGGGTCTCCGCCCGATCCGGCGCGGTCGCGGCGATCCGGATCGGCAGCCTCGCCGAGATCGCTCTCGGCATCGCGGTGCTTGCCCTCGTCGCCGCCTTCGGGATGATGGATCCGGCCGGCTGACGGCTCAGGTGAACGGGGGTGACGACATGGCGGACGGCGACGATCCCGGCTGCTCGCGGCGCGATCTCATCGCGAGCGCGGCGGCGACAACCCTCTCGGCGACCCTGATCGCCGCGATCGGCCCGGCCGAAGCCGCGACGCTGGTGCCTGAGAACGGCGCCCCAACCCCGACATCCGCGGAGACGGCCTACCCGCCGCGCCCGATCCCGGCGCGCGACCTGCCGGTCCCGACCACCATCAGCCCGGAGCTCGCGGCCTATGTCGCGATGCCCTACCCCGCGGACTGGGACACCATCCCGACCGACGCGGCCGGGTGGCGCGCCAAGCGCGATGCCAGCGTCACCCAAATCGCGCCGCTCCTGCCGGGCCTCAAGGAGCGGCTGGGCATCCGGGTCGAACGGGATGTCATCGCCGGCGTGCCGGTCTTCGTCTCGACGCCGAAGGAGATCGCGCCGCGCAACGCGAACCGCGTCTTCGTCCACCTTCACGGCGGCGCCTACGTGCTCTATCCGGGCGAGGTCGGCGCCGGCGAAGGCATGCTGATGGCCGCTTACGGCCGCTGCACGGTGATCTCGGTCGATTATCGCATGCCGCCGGACCATCCGTTCCCCGCTGCGCTCGACGATGCGGTCGCGGTGTGGCGCGCCCTCGTCGCCGCGCACGATCCGAAGCGGATGGCGATCTTCGGCGCCTCGGCCGGCGGCGGGCTCACCCTCGCCACCCTGCTGCGCCTCAAGGCCGAGGGTCTGCCGCTTCCAGCCGCGATCGCCCCCGGCACGCCGTGGGCGGACCTGACCGGCGCCGGCGACAGCAGCGCCGCCAACGCCTATGTCGACAACGTGCTCGTCAGCGAGAAATCCTGGCTTCCCGACGCGGCGCGGCTCTACGCGGCGGGCCGCGCCCTCGACGATCCGCTGATCTCGCCGCTGTTCGGCGATTTCAACGGTTTTCCGCCGGCGATCCTGACCTCCGGCACCCGCGACCTCCTCCTCAGCAACACGGTGCGCACCCACCGCAAGCTGCGCCGCGCCGGCATCGAGGCGGTGCTCCAGGTGTTCGAAGCCCAGAGCCACGCCCAATATCTGATGCCGTTCGTCCCCGAGACCGAGGACGCCTTCGCCGAAATCACAGCCTTCCTCGACCGCCATCTGGCGGTGTGAGGCAGTCTCACCCCGCGCGGCTGCGGCTGATTTCGGCGATGTGCTCGGGGCCGATGCCGCAGCAGCCGCCAACGATGGTCGCGCCGCCGTCGACCCAGCGCTGCACCCACTTCACATAATGGGGCGGATCGAGATCGGCGCGGATCTCGGAGATGCCGGGATAGGGCTCGTCCGAGGGCGGCTCCGGCACGAAGGCGTTCGCGTAGACGCCGAGTCCCGTCTCCGGGTGCGAGGACGAATCGATGACCTCCCGGGCGATCGCAATCGCCGCGCCCATCACCTCGGGCTGGCTGCAATTGAAGAGAATGGCGTCGGCGCCCGCCGCGATGGTCGCTGCCACGGCCTCGCCGACCGGCTCGTCGGAGCGCAGTTGCGGCGGGCCCGTCCGGCCCTCCTCGTCGTGGAGGGTATAGGAGACAAAGACCGGCTTGCCGGTTTCGCGCGCGAGCGCCAGCGCCGTCAGCGCCTCCGTCGTCGAGCTCTGCGTCTCGATCAGCCACAGATCGACGAAGGGCTCGAGGCCGGCGATCAGCGTCTTGAGGACCAGCGGGGCCTCCTCGCGGATATAATTCTGCGGCCGGTAGCTCTCGAACACCGGGGGCAGCGACCCGGCGACGAGCACGGTGCGGCCGGCCCGGTTCGCGACCTCGCGGGCGATGCGCCCGGCCCGATGGGCCAATTCCTGCCCTTCCGCCGCGAACCGCGCCTCACCGAGCATGTGCGGCACGAGGGCGTAGGAGTTCGTCGTGATGATCTCGGCACCGGCATCGACATAGGCCTGATGAGCCTGATCGACATAGGACGGCGCCTCGATGAGCGACAGAGCCGACCATTCCGGCAGACGGAACGGCGCTCCGAGCCGCTCCAAGAGCCGGCCCATGCCGCCGTCGAGAACGGTGAAAGTCTGCTCAGCCTTGGTCATCAGGGTCCCTCGATGAAACACGCCCGAGTTTGCGCAACGCGCCGGCAACTCGCCCTTGCCCGCCACGAAGCCTAGCACGACGCGGGCGCGGGGCCGCGATGCTGGCCGAGTTCGCGCCTCCTGAAAAGGGGGGTGCGCGCCGCCTGGAGATCGCGATCCCGCATCGCACGGGCGCTGCGGCCGGCGATTGCGCGCCGCCGCCCGCGCTCCGTACCGCATCGCAATATGACAGTTCTGCCCAAATGCGCCGCATGGAATGCATAGCCGCTATGCATCAACGCTGATTGTTTGTGCAGATGCGAAGTGGCATAAGGTTCGTGTCGCCGGTCGACGGTCTCCTCCCGATCGTCCCTTCCTCCCGGCGGCGTTCCCCTCTGGAAGGTGTCGCACCTCTGGTGCGGCTACTTGCCGGGCCTCAGGCCCGGCATTTTTTTTGGCCGAACGTCTGCCGGCCGCGGCGGCCTTGTCGTCTGCGATTTCGACGCTTTTGTGCCGAAACACGACGGCCGGCGTTTCCGCCGGCCGCTCTGGATGCCGTCCTTGGGGATAGACCGCGTCAGCCTTCGGCGCGGCGCGCCGATTCGAACAGGAACCACACCCGCCGCTCGGCCTCGTCGAGCCAGGTCTCAAGCAGGCTCGCGGTTGCGATGTCGCCGTGCTCGTCGCAGACCCCGTGCGCCTCACGAAGGCTCATCGCGATGCGCTGGTTGTCCTCCTTGAGCTCGGCGAGCATGTCGAGCGGCGTCACATAATCCGCATCGTTGTCCGAGAGGCGCTGGAGGCGGGCAATGTGTCCGATCGAGCGCAACGTCGTGCCGCCGAGCTTGCGCACCCGCTCCGCGATGTCGTCGGTGGTGGCGAAGATCTGTTCGCCGTGCTCGTCGAGCATCAGGTGATAATCCCGGAAATGCGGGCCCGACATGTGCCAGTGAAAATTCTTGGTCTTGAGATAGAGCGCGAACATGTCGGCGAGGAGCGCGTTCAGCGCCCCCTCGATATCCTTGACGGCGTTGGACGGAAGGTCGGACGGCGTCTTCAGCGCGGCTTTGCGGCGCGCCTGCGCGTCGGTGGTGGTCATGATCCGTCTCCGGCTTGGGGTTCGATAAAGGCGCCCCTGCATCACCCACCGGGCGCACGGGACGCACACCCATAACCGCAGCGCGACGGAACGGTTCCCCACGAGATCGTGAGCCCTCAGGTCCGATCGTTCCAATACGGCACGAAAAGCGGTTGCGCCCAATATGGGGACACGCCATCGTGACCGCATGGATCAGAACAGTGCAAATCTCGCTTATGCCGAGGCTGCGTACGACGCGGGGATCATCCCTCGCCGGCGAATCGGGCGGCCGCCGCGTGGCGGCTCGCAGATCGTCACCGACACGATCATCGCCGTCGCCACCCGTCTTTTCCTGACCGAAGGCTACGCCAGCACCAATATGGATGCGGTGGCGAACCGCTCCGGCAGCTCCAAGCGCACGCTCTATGCGCGCTTTCCGTCCAAGGCCGCGCTATTCGAAGCCGTGGTGCGGACCTTCGTGAAAACCAAGGTGCGCGAGGTCAAGATCGCGCTCCTGATGGAAGGCACGCTCGAGGAAATCCTGGTTGCGGCGGGCGAGCGCATCCTGCGCTCGACCCTCGATCCCGACGGCATCGCCCTGCACCGCGTGATCATCGCGGAGGCGCCGCGCTTCCCCGATCTCGCGCGGATCATCGAGGAGAGCGCCCAGCCGGCCGTCGATTTCATGCACGAGATATTCCGGGGCGCGAAGGCGCGCGGGGAGATCGCGTGTACCGCCGAGATCGATCCGCTGGTGCGCATGTTCGCCTCGATCGTGCATTGCCGGCCGCTCCAGGACGCCCTGCTCGGGGCCGATCCGGCCGTCATCGCGGCCCAGGCCGAGCGGGATATCCGGAACGCGGTGAAACTGCTGCTCGACGGGTGTCGTCCGGCGCGCTGACCGGGCGTCCACCGTCCGATCGGGGGCCCGTCCGCCGGGCCCCTGTCGGTTCGTGTGGCGGTGTCAGTACGCGATGCGGCGCAGCGTGAAGCGCAGCAGGTTGATGTTGCCGGCGCGGAAGCCGAATGCCGAAAGCCGCAGATAGCGCTCGTAGCGGGCGACCTGGGCCGCGCCGACGAGTTCCGTCGCCTTGGCACGCACGCGGCGCAGACGCTTCGCCCACATCTCGCAGGTCCGCGCATAATCGAGCCGGTCGTTGCGCAGCATCACGATTTCGAACAGCCCGTCAGCCGCCACGACGATCTCCTCGAGCCGCGGCAGATCGGAATCCGGGAAGATCTCCGACATCATCGCGACGTTCGGGTCGGTACGCTTCATCGTGCCGTAGGCGATCGTCTGCAGCGACAGATAGCCCTCGTGCGACAGCCAGGCATGGCAGCGCTCGAAAAAGGCACGATAGATCGCGATCTTCGCCGCGGCATCGTCGGTCGGCTTGGTGAAGTGCTCGAACGCGCCGATCGAGATGATCGAATCGTAAGGCACCGACGGGGCGTGGTCGGCCCAGCTTTCAATGCGCACGTCGACCTTCGGCAGACCGAGCGCGCGGATATGATCCGCCTGCTCCTCGGAGAGCGTCAGCCCCTGGGCATGTTCGATGTTCGGGAGCGCGGAGGCCGCCGACAGCGTGGCGCCCCAGCCACAGCCGATATCGAGAAGGCGCCGCGCCTGCCCGGCCCGCGCCGAGGCGAGATGCCACTCGATCTTGTGCTTCTGCGCCTCTGCGAGATCGCGCTGATCGTCCGGCCCGTCCCAAAGGGCGGCCGAATAGGTCATGGTCCGATCAAGCCAGAGCGCATAAAAAGCGTTGCCGACATCGTAGTGAGCCTGGATGGCTTCGGCCGAAGCGCCTGGGGACGTTACAGCGTTCACGATCATCTCCCGCGAGGCCGCCGCGAAGCGTGCGCGATTCGCGCGAACAGCAGCCCAATCCTGAACATTTCCGGCCCTGTATGGCCCCGGCCGCGCCTTCCGCGCAAGGCAGAAGGTTAGGTTGGCGGCCGTTCTCGGGCCGAAATAATGACACGAGCCGGCTTACTTACGCAGGCGTGATGCGTCGGCGCTCCCGCCGTCCGACGCCGCAGCCCGCAGCCGGGCCGGATCGAAGGCGCGCAGGAACTCGATCAGGACGCGCACCGCCGCGTCGGCATCCTCGACCTCGATCGCCTCAGCGGGATTGTGGCTGATCCCTCCGGCACAGCGGACGAACACCATGCCGATGGGGCAGAGCGCGATCATCGCGAGTCCATCGTGGCCGGCGCCCGAGACGAGCCGGCGCGGCGGCACGCCGATGCGCTCGACCGCCCCGCTCAGGGCATCGATCAGCGCCGGATGGCAGGGCGCCGCCGCCTCGCTGTAGAAAACCCGGCTCTCGACGCCCACACCGCGCCGGGCGGCGATCGCCGCGATGCGCTCGCCGACATCCGCGAGGGCCGCAGTCCGCCGCCCGTCGTCGGGGCTGCGCAGATCGACCGTGAAGACGGCCCGCCCGGGCACCACGTTGACGGCGCCGGGTCCGAACTCGATGCGCCCGACGGTCGCGACGATCTCCGGCCGCTCCCGCGCGACGGCCTCGACCGCAATCACCATCTCCGCCGCCGCGGCCCCGGCGTCGCGGCGCAGGGCCATCGGTACCGTGCCGGCATGGCCCGCCATCCCCGTGACGACGACCTCGAGCCGGGTCGCCCCGGCGATCGCGGTGACGATGCCGACGGGAAGGCCCTCGGCTTCAAGCACCGGCCCCTGCTCGATATGGATCTCGACATAAGCCGCGACGCGGCCCGGCGCGCGACCGAGGGCACGTGCCGCGACGGGATCGCCGCCGAACGCGGCGAGCGCGGCGCCGAGCGTGACGCCGTCGCGGTCCGCCGCCTCGAAATGCGCCGCATCGAGCGTTCCGGCGACGGCGCGCGATCCGGTCAGCGTGACCGGAAAGCGCACGCCCTCCTCGTCGCCGAAGGCGATCACCTCGATCGCGAACGGCAGCGGACCGTCGAGCGCTGCGACCGCCTCGATCGCGGCGACCACGCCGAGATTGCCGTCATAGCGGCCGCCGTCGCGCACTGTGTCGATGTGCGAGCCGAGGAGGAGGATCGGCGCATCGTCCCGCCCTCCCGCCTTGCGGCCGACGACGTTGCCGGCGGCGTCGATCTCAGTCGCGAGGCCCGCTTCCTCCATCCAGCCGCGCACCCGGGCCGCCGCGGCGGCGTGTTCGGGGGTGAGGTAGAGCCGGGTTAGCGCCGGCGCCTCGCTCGTATAGGCCGCAAGCGCGTCGAGCCGGTCCATGACGCGCCGGCCGAGCCGCAGGTTGCCGCCCGCCGAAAGGGTCGCCTCGTCCACCGCCGGCCTCACAGGTTCGCCGGCGCCGGGTGGCGCGCGTGCCAATGGCGGGCGATGTCGAGCCGGGTCGGGACCCAGACCTTGTCGTGGGAGAGCACATAATCGACGAAGCGCTCCAGGGCGGCGACGCGGGCGGGCCGCCCGACGAGCCGGCAATGGAGGCCGATCGAGACCATCTTCGGCGAACCTTCGGCGCCCTCGCGATAGAGCACGTCGAAGGCGTCCTTCAGGTAGGCGAAGAACTGGTCGCCGGAATTGAAGCCTTGAGGCGTCGCGAAGCGCATGTCGTTGGTGTCGAGGGTGTAGGGAATGACGAGTTGGGGCTTTGCCGGGCCCTTCACCCAGTAGGGCAGATCGTCCGCATAGGAATCCGAGGCGTAGAGGAAACCGCCCTCCTCGGCGACGAGGTCGAGCGTGTTCATCGTGGTGCGGCCGAGATAGAAGCCGAGCGGCCGCTCGCCCACGACCTCGGTGTGGAGACGGATCGCCTCGCGCAGATGCTCGGCCTCGACGGCCTTCGGGACGTCCTTGTATTCGATCCACTTGAGGCCGTGGCTCGCGATCTCCCAGCCCACCTCCTTCATCGCCGCGACCTGCTCGGGCGAGCGCATCAGGGCGGTGGCGACGCCGTAGACGGTGACCGGGACGGCGCGCTTGGTGAACAGCCGCCACAGCCGCCAGAAGCCGGCGCGAGCGCCGTATTCGTAGATCGATTCCATGTTCCAGTGGCGCTGGCCGGGCCAGTTCGCCGCGCCGACGATCTCCGACAGGAAGGCTTCGGAATGGGGATCGCCGTGGAGGATGTTGTTCTCGCCGCCCTCCTCGTAATTGACCACGAACTGGACGCAGACGTTGGCCCCGCCCGGCCACGCCGGATCGGGCGGATTGCGTCCGTAGCCCCGCATGTCGCGCGGATAGGCGTCGCGGTTCTGGGCGTCGCTCAAGGCTGATCTCCTTCGGCTGTCACGAGGGAGAGCTTACCCAATTCGGCGCCGTTGCAACCACCGTCGCGAGACGATGCGGGGCATCGCTCACCCTCCCGGCCGCGCAGGTCGTTGCCGTCACGGTTGTGTGATCGGGTCGAGTTCGCTTGACAGGCGGCGCCCTCAGAGCAATTAGTTGTGTGCAATCTAATTGTACAAAATTTAGAACCCCTCAGGGGCTGTCGTGCATTCGCAGCGCGAGCTCGCGAGGGCCGGCGCGTGCCGAACCGAGCAGCCGCCACACCCGACCGCATCCGCCACGCTTTCCTCTGTCCCCGCCTTCACCAGGAGACCCCCGATGAGCTTCGTCACCACCAAGGACGACACCCGCATCGCCTACAAGGATTGGGGCGCCGGCCAGCCCATTCTGTTCTCACATGGCTGGCCGCTCGCCGGCGACGCCTGGGACGCGCAGATGTTGTTCTTCGGCCAGAACGGCTTCCGCGTCGTCGCCCACGACCGGCGCGGCCATGGCCGCTCCGATCAGCCGTGGAACGGTAACACGATGGATCAGTACGCCGACGACCTCGCCGAGGTGATCGAGACGCTCGATCTGAAGGATCTCGTGCTCGTCGGCCACTCCACCGGCGGCGGCGAGGTCGCCCATTATATCGGCCGGCACGGCACCGCCCGGGTCGCCAAGGTCGTGCTCGTCGGCGCGGTCCCGCCGCTGATGCTGAAGACCGAGGCGAACCCGGAGGGTACGCCGCTCGAAGTCTTCGACGGCATCCGCAAGGGCACCGCGACCAACCGCTCGCAATTCTTCAAGGACCTGACGACGCCGTTCTACGGCTTCAACCGCGACGGGGCGAAGATCGTCGAGGGCCTGCGCGACTCGTTCTGGCGCTTGGGCATGCAGGGCGGCATCAAGGGCGAGTACGACTGCATCCATGAATTCTCCGAGGTCGACTACACCGCCGACCTGAAGAAGATCGACAAGCCGACCCTCGTCATCCACGGCGACGACGATCAGATCGTCCCGATCGCCGCCTCGGCCGAGAAGTCGGCCAAGATCGTGCCGGGCGCCAAGCTCCTCGTCTACCAGGGCGGCAGCCATGGCCTCGCCCAGATCGACCCCGACCGCTTCAACGCCGACTTGCTGGCCTTCATCCGCGGCTGAGGCGCAGGCGCCCGATCCGACGGCCCGGCGGCCTCCGCCGGGCCCATTCCACGACGGGCGACGCACGCGTGTGCCGTCGCCCGTCCTGTCGCGGCGATGTCGCAAACGCACCTTGCGCTCCGCCCCGCCGCACGGTTCTATCCCTGCCCGACGCCAGCCCGCGCCAGACGGGCGGCGACCGCGGCCCGACCGACCGGGACCGTGGGCTTTTCCAGGGACGAATCCATGCTGCACCTCGCCTGCTCGCGCCGCTTCCCCGCACCGTCGACCGGGAGGGCCGCCCGATGAGCGCGCACGATCCCGTCGTCGTCGCCGGTGCCGGCCAGGCCGGGCTCCAGGTCGCGATATCGCTGCGGGAGGACGGCTATGAGGGACCGATCACCCTCGTCGGCGACGAGACGGGCCTGCCCTATCAGCGCCCGCCGCTCTCCAAGGCTTACATGCTCGGCGACATGCAGGCCGAGAGCCTGGAACTGCGCGCCGCACCCTTCTTCGCCGACCACCGGGTCGAGCTCCTGTCGGGGGTGCGCGTCACCGCGATCGACCGGCTCGCCCGCCGCGTCGCGCTGTCCGACGGCGGTAGCCTCGAATACGGCCACCTCGTGCTCGCCGTCGGCGTGCGCAACCGCGTGCTCGCCTGCCCGGGCGCCGATCTCGACGGCGTCTTTACGCTGCGAACCCTCGGCGATGCCCATGCTTTGCGCGAGCGCATCGGCACCATCCGCCGCGCCGTCGTCATCGGCGCCGGCTTCATCGGCCTCGAATTCGCGGCGGTGGCGGCGAAGCTCGGCATCGCGGTGACCGTGCTCGAGACCGCGCCGCGGGTGATGATGCGCGCCATCTCGGCGCCGATGTCGGCCTTCTTCGCCGACAAGCACGCCGAAAGCGGCGTCACCATCCGCTTCGGCGACAGCCTCGCCCGCATCGTCGGCGACGGCCGCGTCGAGGCGGTCGAGACCAATTCCGGCGTCCGCATCGAGGCCGATCTGGTGCTCGCCGGCATCGGCGTCATCCCGAACACCGAGCTCGCGGCGGCCGCCGGCCTGCCGGTCGAGAACGGCGTCCTGACCGACGCGCTCTTGCGCACCGCCGACGAGCACGTCTCGGCGATCGGCGACTGCGCGGCCTATCCGAACCCGTTCCTCGAAGGCCGCTATGTCCGGCTCGAATCGGTGCAGAACGCGGTCGATCAGGCGAAGTGCGTCGCCGCCCGCCTGACCGGCAAACCGCATCCCTATGCCGCCGTGCCGTGGTTCTGGAGCGATCAGGGGCCGCTCAAGCTCCAGATCGCCGGCCTCGCGCTCCCCGACGACGAGAGCGTCCTGCGCGGCGATCCGGCGAGCGGCGCCTTCTCGGTGTTCCGCTTCCGCGACGGCCGGCTCACCGCGGTCGAATCCGTCAACAAGCCCGGCGACCACATGAGCGCCCGCCGCATCCTCGCCGCCCCGCCGACCGTCACCCCGGCCGACGCCGCGGACGAGAGCTTCAACCTCCGCGCCATCGCCAAAGCGCTGGGGTGAGACGGGCTCACGCGAACCGGGCGGTGCCTCACACCACCCGGTCACGATCAGGTCAGCGCGGCTCATCGTTCTTGATCTGTTCGCGGAACTGATGGATGCAGTCCTCCCAAAAACAGGAGGATGGCATGGCGACGATCCGCGGTTTCATGGCGGCGACCCTCGACGGCTTCATCGCGTCGGAGGATCACGGTCTCGATTGGCTCGAGCCCTATCCCGGCGGGCCGGAATATGACGCCTTCATCGCCGGCATCCGCACCGTCGTGATGGGGCGCAAGACCTACGACATCGTGCGTGGCATGTCCGAGTGGCCCTACGCGGCGCAGCGCGCCATCGTGGTGACCTCGACGCCGGTCGACGACGCTCCGCAGGGCGTCGAGCGGTGGAGCGGTGACATCGCGGCCCTGGTGCAGCACGTGCGCGCACTCGACGACGGCGACGTCTGGATCGTCGGCGGCGGCCTCCTCCAGAGCAAGATGATCGCCCACGGCGCGCTCGACAGCCTGGAGCTCTTCGTCGTCCCCGAGATGATCGGCACCGGCATTCCGATGTTCCCGCGGCGCCAACTCCGTCGCCACGTCGTGGCGCGCTCGGCCGAGGTCATCCGCGACGGCCTCGTGCGCCTCGTCTACGCGTTCGAGGATTGACGGACGGCGGGTCCGCTCAAAAGAAAGCCGGCCTCGGAGGCGTCCGAGGCCGGCTCGCATCGTCATGAGAGACCGCGGAGCCCGCGATCCGTCGGCTCAGCCGGCGATCACTCGCCGTAGCCGACGATGCCCTTGATCTCGAGGAAGTCGTTGAGGCCGAAATCGGCATATTCGCGGCCGTTGCCGGACTGCTTGTAGCCGCCGAACGGCGCGTTCAGATCCCACTCGGGATAGTTCAGATAGACCGAACCGGCGCGCATGCGGCGGGCGACCGCGTGGGCGTGGCCGAGATCCTGCGACTGCACGTAGGCCGCGAGGCCGTAGGGCGTGTCGTTGCCGATGCGGATCGCCTCTTCGTCGTCCTCGTAGCTCAGGATCGAGAGCACCGGGCCGAAGATCTCCTCGCGGGCAATCGTCATGTCCGGCTTGACGTGGCCGAACACGGTCGGGCGCACATAATAGCCGCGGTTGAGGCCCTCGGGCCGGCCGAGGCCGCCGGTGACGAGGGTCGCGCCCTCGCTGATGCCCGACTGGATGAGGCGCTGGATCTTCTCGAACTGGACGTCCGAGACGACCGGGCCGAGCACGGTGTCGGGATCGCGCGGCGGGCCGACGCGGAAGGTCTCGGCCTCGGACTTGGCGTAGGTCAGCGCCTCGTCGTGGCGCTCGGCCGGCACCAGCATCCGGGTCGGCGCATCGCACGACTGACCGGAATTGCCGAAGCAGCCGCGCACGCCCTTACGCACGGCGGTCTCGAAGTCGGCATCGCGCAGGATGATGTTCGGCGACTTGCCGCCGAGCTCCTGGGCGACGCGCTTCACGGTGTCGGCGGCGTTCTTGGCGACCTGGATGCCGGCGCGGGTCGAGCCCGTGAACGAGACCATGTCGATGTCCGGGTGGCCGGAGATGGCGTTGCCGACCGTCGGGCCGTCGCCGTTGACGAGATTGAACACGCCCTTCGGCACGCCCGCCTCGTGCATGATCTCGGCGAAGACGATGCCGGAGATCGGGGCGATCTCGCTCGGCTTCAGCACCATCGTGCAGCCCGCGGCGAGCGCCGGGGCGACCTTGCACATGATCTGGTTGAGCGGCCAGTTCCACGGGGTGATGAGGCCGACGACGCCGACCGGCTCCTTCACCACGCGGGTGGTGCCGCGCTGCTCCTCGAACTCGAAGGTCTCGAACACCTCGATCAGCTTCTCGAGGTGGCCGAGGCCGGCATAGGCCTGATCGCTCTTGGCGAACGGCAGCGGCGCGCCCATCTCGCGGGAGATCGCCTCGGCGACGTCGTCATAGCGGCGCTTGTAGACCTCAAGCACGCGCTTGAGGATCGCCAGGCGCTCGCTGCGGTCGGTGCGCGAGAAGGTCTCGAACGCGGCCTTGGCGGCAGCGACGGCGCGGTCCACGTCGGCGGCCGAGCCGAGCGAGATCTTGGTGAAGGGCTCCTCGATCGAGGGATCGATCACGTCGAGCGTCTTCGGCACGATCGGGTCGACCCAGGCGCCGTCGATGTAGAATTTCAGCTCGTTGGCCATGGCGGTTCCGTTCTCTCTGGATTGCGGGCGCTTCCGCCCGGAGACTGTCGGTTCAGTCGTGCGTGTCCCGAACGAACGCAGGGACGATCCGCGGCGGACGGTAATCGAGGGCCGCGGGCTCGGCAACAGGGGCCGGGCAACTGCGATCGCAGAGCATGCTCACAGGCCGAGCCGGTCGCGCAGCCGGCCGTAGATCACCCGGGCCGTCACGCCGATGGGCCAGAGCCCGTGGAAGGCGATCGGCTTCAGGCTCTCGGTGACGGGTAGCTCGATCTCTGCGATCGAAGCGCCGAGGATGCGCCGGCTGAGGAGATCGCCCATCGCGGTCGCCATCGCCACGCCGCGGCCGTTGTAGCCGAGCGCGATGTGGAGGCCCGGGGCGGGCTCGTGGAGATGGGGATAATGGTCCGCCGTGATGGCGACCTGGCCCCACCAGAAGTGGGTCCAGGCGAGGCCCTTGAGCCCCGGCCACAGCCGCTCGGCATAGGCCGTGAGGTGGTGATAATCCTCGACGCCCCGCGCCGGGCGCTGCGGTCCGCGGCCGCCCATGAGCAGGCGGCCGTCGGCGCTGACGCGATAATAGACGGTGTCCCAGCCGACCTCGTAGGCGACGGCGCGGCCCGGCAGGATGGCGGCGCGCAAGGCTTGCGGCAGGGGCTCGGTCGCGGCGATGGCGCTGTAGACCGGCACGATGGTGTGCCGGAGGCCCGGCCACAGATCGTCGGTGTAGCCGTTGGTGCCGATCACCACATGGTCGGCGCTGAGCGTGCCCGTCGCGGTCTCGACGCGCCAGCCCGATCCGTTGCGGACGATTTTGCGCGCGCGCGTGCCGGCGTGGAGCCGGGCGCCGGCGGCGATCGCGGCGGTGGCGAGGCCGCGGGCATAGGAGAGCGGATTGACGGCGCCGCCGCGCGGATCGAACAGGGCGGCGACATAGCGGGGCGTGCCGGTCGCCTCGGCGACCCCGCGGCGGTCGAGCACCGTATGGGCCATGCCGCGGGCGGCGAACTGCGCCGACAGCGTCGCGACGCCGGCGGCGGAGGGCTTGTTGATCGCCGCCCGGATCGTGCCGCGGCGCTCGGCCTCGCAGGCGATGCCGTGCTTCGCGATCAGGTCGAAGACGAAATCCGGCGCGGCATAGGAGAAGGCGATCATGCGGCGGCCGAGCTCGGGGCCGTAATCCCGCTCGATGTCGTCCGGATAGGGCTTGAGGCCCGGATTGACCTGCCCGCCATTGCGCCCCGAGCAACCCCAGCCGATCTCGTTCGCCTCGACGAGGGCGACGTCGACGCCGCGTTCGGCGAGGTGGAGCGCGGTCGAAAGCCCGGTATAGCCGCCGCCGACGATCGCGACGGAAACCTTGCGGTCGCCGTCGAGCGGCGGCGCCGCCGGCCCGGGCTCGGCGGTCTCGAGATAGGTCGACGGCAGGTGCGGCGCACGGGTCATGGTGAAATCCTGCCGTAAGATGGTCTTCGGCGCTTCGCGCTCCCCTTCCGTGGGGAACCTCGGCGGGGCCGCCTCCTTCTCCCCGTCGGGGAGAAGGGGACCCGGAGGGGCGGATGAGGGGGCGGATAGGGCGAGGTCTCGCTCGTGGCGCCACCCCACCCCGTCACGCCTTCGGCGTGTCCCCTGGCAGGGGAGGGTGCGGCGCCGTGATCGGTGCGAAGGCAGGGGCCGGACGGCCCCGCCGTTCTCACTTCATGGTCGGCATCACGAAGTCGGCGCCGGCGCGGATGCCGGTCGGCCAGCGGGTCGTGATGGTCTTGAGCTTGGTGTAGAAACGCACGCCCTCGGGGCCGTGCATGTGGTGGTCGCCGAACAGCGAGGCCTTCCAGCCACCGAAGGAGTGGAACGCCATCGGCACCGGGATCGGCACGTTGATGCCGACCATGCCGACCTGGATCTTGTGGGCGAACTCGCGGGCGGCGTCGCCGTCGCGGGTGAAGATCGCCGTGCCGTTGCCGAACTCGTGCTCGTTGATGAGCCGCGCCGCGGTGTCGTAATCGTCCGCGCGGGTCACCGCGAGCACCGGCCCGAAGATCTCCTCCTTGTAGATGCGCATCTCCGGCGTCACGTGGTCGAACAGCGTGCCGCCGATGAAGTAGCCGTTCTCGTAGCCCTGGCGCTTGAAGGAGCGGCCGTCGACGAGGAGCTTGGCGCCCTCCGCCTCGCCGAGATCGACATAGGAGCGCACCTTGGCGAGGTGCTGGGCGGTGACGAGCGGGCCCATCTCCGACTCGGGGTCGGTGCCGGGACCGATCTTCAGGGCGTTGATGCGCGGCACGAGGCGCTCGATCAGCGCGTCCGCCGTCTTCTGCCCGATCGGCACGGCGACCGAGATCGCCATGCAGCGCTCGCCGGCCGAACCGTAGGCGGCGCCCATCAGCGCATCGACCGCCTGGTCGAGGTCGGCGTCCGGCATGACGATCATGTGGTTCTTGGCGCCGCCGAGCGCCTGGCAACGCTTCCCAGTGCGCGCCGCCGTCTCGTAGATGTAGCGCGCGATCGGGGTCGAGCCGACGAAGCTCACCGCCTTGACGTCCGGGTGGGTCAGGAGGGCGTCGACCGCCTCCTTGTCACCGTGGACGACGTTGAAGACGCCGTCCGGCAGGCCGGCTTCCTTGAGCCACTCGGCGATCAGGAGCGAGGCGGAGGGATCGCGCTCGGACGGCTTCAGGATGAAGGTGTTGCCGCAGGCGAGCGCCACCGGGAACATCCACATCGGCACCATGGCCGGGAAATTGAACGGCGTGATGCCGGCGACGACGCCGAGCGGCTGGCGCAGCGAGTGGGAATCGACCCGCGTGCCGACATTCTCCGTCACCTCGCCCTTGAGCAGGATCGGCGCGGCGGTGGCGAACTCGACGACCTCGATGCCGCGCTGAACCTCGCCCTTGGCGTCCGACAAGACCTTGCCGTGCTCGGCGGTGATGGCAGCGGCGAGGTCGTCGGTGCGCTCCTCGAGGATGCGGAGGAACTTGTTCAGGATGCGCGCGCGGCGCAGCGGCGTGACGTCCGCCCAGCCCGGGGCGGCACGGGCGGCGACCTCGACGGCGGCACCGACATCGGCGGTCGAGGCGAGGGCCACGGAACCGGTCTGTTCGCCGGTCGCCGGGTTGTAGACCGGCGCGGTGCGCCCGCTGGTGCCGGCGACGCGGCGGCCGCCGACGAAGTGCTGGATCTCGGTGGGCATCGAAGTCTCCCTGGAGGGTTCTGGGGCCGCCGGCGATCGCGTCGCGGGGCCTTGAAAGCAGCGCAAGGCCGGGCGCGCGGGCCCGGCCTCACGGGTCGGATTGGGTGGCTCAGGCGGCGCGCTTCAGGGCGTCGCCGAGCACCGAGACGATGGTGTCGATGTGGGACTTTTCGACGATCAGCGGCGGCGACAGCGCGATGATGTCGCCGGTGACGCGGGTCAGGAGGCCGGTCTTGAAGCAATCGACGAACACGTCGTAGGCCCGCGTGCCCGGCGCGCCGTCGCGGGACTGCAGCTCGATGCCGGCGACGAGGCCGATATTGCGGATGTCGATGACGTTCGGCAGCCCCTTCAGGCTGTGCATCGCGTCTTCCCAATAGGAGGCGAGCTCGGCGCCGCGGGTCAGCAGCCCCTCGCGGGCATAGATGTCGAGGGTGGCGAGGCCGGCGGCGCAGGCGGCCGGGTTGCCCGAATAGGTGTAGCCGTGGAACAGCTCGATGGCGTTCTCCGGCCCGACCATCAGCGCATCATGGATCTTGCGGCTCGAGAACACCGCGCCCATCGGAACGACGCCGTTGGTGAGGCCCTTGGCGGCGGTGACGAGGTCCGGCACCACGCCGAAATAATCGACCGCGAACGGCGTGCCGAGGCGGCCGAAGCCGGAGATGACCTCGTCGAAGATCAGCACGATGCCGTACTTGTCGCAGATCGCGCGGATGCGCTCGAGATAGCCCTTCGGCGGCAGGATGACGCCGGTCGAGCCGGCGACCGGCTCGATGATCAGAGCGGCGATGGTCTCCGCGCCGTGGAGGGCGACCAGACGCTCCAGGTCCTCGGCGAGCTCGATGCCGTACTCAGGTACGCCGCGCGAAAAACCGTTGCGGGGAATGTCGAGGGTGTGGCGCAGGTGGTCGGAGCCCGGCACCTGCGGGAAGACGCGGCGGTTGTTGACGATGCCGCCGACCGAGATGCCGCCGAAGCCGACGCCGTGATAGCCGCGCTCGCGCCCGAGCAGGCGGGTGCGGGTGCCCTGCCCGATCGCGCGCTGGTAGGCGATCGCGATCTTGAGGGCGGTGTCGACCGACTCGGAGCCCGAGTTGGTGAAGAAGATGCGGTCGAGCCCGCCCGGCGCGATCTCCGCGAGCCGCGTCGCGAAGTCGAAGGCGAGCGGATGGCCCATCTGGAAGGTCGGGGCGAAATCGAGGGTGGCGAGTTGCTTGCCGACCGCCTCGGAGATTTCCTTGCGGCCGTGGCCGGCATTCACGCACCACAGGCCCGCCGTGCCGTCGAGCACGCTGCGGCCGTCGACGGCCGTGTAGTGCATGCCGGCCGCGCTCGCGAGCAGGCGCGGATCGGCCTTGAACTGCCGGTTCGCCGTGAACGGCATCCAGAAGGCATCGAGATGCGCGCGGTTGGTGGTCTGGGGGGCGTTCATGGGGGCGGCTCCGGACAATTTCGCGGCTCCGGGACGGGAGCCTCGGGCAAGTGTGGGAGCATGCTCGAAAAGACGCAACAAGCCCTTTTCTCGCCGCCGCCAAGTTGCTGTAATCGCTCAGTGGGCGGAGGCGTGTTTGTGCGATCCGCAACACCCTGAACAGCCAACGGACGGAACGGAACGCATGAGCGTCGATGTCGGGGCGCGGCTGCGCCATGTGCGCGGCCTGAAAGGGCTCTCCCAGCGCGAACTCGCCAAGCGCGCGGGCGTGACGAACTCCACGATCTCGCTCATCGAATCGAACCAGATGAACCCGTCGGTCGGGGCGCTCAAGCGCATCCTCGACGGCATTCCGATCGGGCTCGCCGAGTTCTTCGCGATCGAGCCGGACGCCCCGCGCAAGGCGTTCTACCGGGCGGAGGAGCTCGTCGAGATCGGCAAGGGCGGCATCTCCTACCGTCAGGTCGGCGAGACCATGTTCGGGCGCGCGCTCCAGATCCTCAAGGAGCGCTACGAGCCGAACGCCTCGACGGGCCGGGTGCCGCTCGTCCACGACGGCGAGGAGGGCGGCATCATCCTGAGGGGACGGCTCGAGGTGACGGTGGACGACGAGCGCCGCATCCTGGGCCCGGGCGACGCCTATTATTTCGAATCGCGCCGGCCGCATTCCTTCCGCTGCGTCGGGCCGGAGCCCTGCGAGATCGTCAGCGCCTGCACGCCGCCGACTTTTTGAGACGTCGGGCATCAAGCGCGGGAACCTTCGTCCCACGCCCGCGTTCGCCCTGCGCTCGCGGGCAGCAGCGCTCTGCGGCGTTCGAACCGTTCGATCCCTTGATCTGATCCCTCCCCCGATTCCTTGCACTGAGAGGACGACCCATGGCGACCCGCAAATCCGAGGCCGAATGGACCGGCGACCTGAAGGGCGGCAAGGGCCGCGTGAAGCTCGGCAGCGGCGCGTTCGAAGGGCAATATTCCTTCAGCTCGCGCTTTGAGAACGGCGTCGGCACCAATCCCGAGGAACTCATCGCCGCGGCTCACGCCGGCTGCTTCTCGATGGCGCTGTCGGCGGCGCTGACCGAAGCGGGCCACCCGCCGGAGCGCATCCACACCGACGCCACAATCCATTTCGGCCCGAGCGGCGGGGGCTTCTCGATCACCCGCGTCGATCTCGCCACCGAAGCCTCGGTGCCGGGCATCGATGCCGACACCTTCGCCAAGATCGCCGCCGACGCCAAGGCGAACTGCCCCGTCTCCAAGGCGCTCGCCGCCCTCGAGATCCATCTCGACGCCAAGCTCGTCTGAGCGCGTTCGGCGGGTGCAGCACCAGCGCCCGCTGAGGCGCAGCGATCGGTTCACACCGCCCCTTCCCTCCTCCCCGTATGCGGGGAAAAGGGAAGGGGAACCGCACACAACACGCCCTTACCGATCGGACGATTTGCAAACCGCGCGTCATGCCATAGCGTCGGAGGCAACGGCCCGAATGAGGCCGGCCGTCCCCGGAGCATTCCTCTGCGCGCCAAAGCCCCGCCCGAGACGTCCGTCGCCGCGCGCGAGCCCGGCACGCCGCCGACCGCCGGCGCAGCGGCACGCACCGTCGCGGCGAAGGCGCCGGCGGGGATGCGCATCTTCCGCGGCGCCGTGTCGGACGGCGACCTGCGGCTCCTGCGCGTCTTCAAGACGCTGGTCGATCACGGCGGTTTCGCTGCCGCGGAGGTCGCGCTCGACAAGACGAAGTCGGCGATCAGCCTCGACCTCACTCATCTCGAGGAGCGGCTCGGCGCGCGGCTCTGCACCCGCGGGCGGGCCGGGTTCGGCCTCACCAACGAGGGACAGATCGTCTATCTCGCCGCGCTCCAGCTCTTCGCCGACCTCGACAAGTTCCGCGAGCGGGTGGCGGGCGCGGTGCGCCGGCTCACCGGCACGGTCTCGCTGATGGTCGTCGACAACATCGTCTCCGTCGCAGCCGATCCGCTCGCCGAGGCCCTCGGCCGCTTCTCGACGCGCCACCCGGAGGTCGAGGTGCGCATCGAATCGGCGACGCCGGCGGGGGTCGAGCGCGCCCTCCTCGAAGGCGACGGCGATCTCGGGATCTCGGTCGTGCCGCGCCCGGTCGCGACGCTCGAAATGATCCCGCTCTTTTCCGAGGAACTGCGGCTCTATTGCGGGCGCGGCCATCCCCTGTTCGAGGACGACGCCCCGCGGGAGGACGAGGTGCGGACCCACCCTCTCGTGCGCCCGAGCGTCACCGACGACCCCGCCTTCGCCGCCCTCGTCGCCGGCTTTCCCTCGACCGCGCGCGCCTCCAACCTCGACACCCGCGTCCTGCTCATCCTCAGCGGGCGGCATCTCGGCTTCCTGCCGCCCCATTATGCGGAAAGCTGGGTCGTCCGTGGGGAATTGCGCGAGGTGCTGCCGCAGCGCTTCCGCGGCGAGAACATGTTCTACGCCATGATGAAGAAATCGGCCCGGCCGTCGGCCGCGGCCCAGGCCTTGCTGCAAGCCATCCTCGCCGCCTTCGGCGAGGCCGGCATGGGCTGAAGAAGGCGACGGCCGCTCAGGCCGCCGCGGCGCGGTCGAGATCGGCCCAGATCTCCCGGGCAAGCCGCCTCAGTTCCAGCGCCTCCTCCCAGCGGTCGGACAATTCGAGCCCGTCCGCGCCGGTGATGGCATATTCGGTCGGCCCGAGCTCGCAGAGGAAGATCAGGGTGTCGTCCGCCGCCGCCCGCGCCCGCCAGCCCTCGAAGCCCTCACGCCACCAGCCGAGGAAGAGATCGAGCCAGCGCTTGTGCTGCGGGAAGGCGATCGGCACCTGCACCTGATTGCGCGTCGCGACCCGGCCCTGGAACGAATCCGAGCGGGCGAGGATGCGGCTCACCTGCGCGAGCGTCTCCGCGGGGATCGGAAACATCATCTCGCGGTCGACCACATAATGGGAGAGGTCGGCGGCGAGCCGCATCTGCGGGATCGCGTCGATGAGCTGGAGCGTCGCGTAGAGGTCGTT
Source organism: Segnochrobactrum spirostomi (assembly GCF_009600605.1). Lineage (GTDB taxonomy): Bacteria > Pseudomonadota > Alphaproteobacteria > Rhizobiales > Segnochrobactraceae > Segnochrobactrum > Segnochrobactrum spirostomi. The sequence goes on from NZ_VWNA01000001.1 coordinate 1,549,739, forward strand.
GGTGATGCAGTTGCGGTGGGTCTCGAACTGGATCGGGACGCCTTCCTCCCGCGCCAAAGCGAGCCAGGCGCGGATCACCGGGATCATGTCCTCGACGCGGACGGGCATCACCTGTCCGACCACGACGACATAGGGCGAGCCGATGTCCTTCGCGAGGTGGAGCGCGGGGCGCAGCTCCTCGATCGAGCGGGGAAAGGCGGTGAGCAGCCCCTTGAGCCCGGTGCGGGCATAAAGCGGCACCGTCTCGCGCGCCGCCGCCAAGTCCATGGCGCCGAGATCGATGGCGAGCCCGTCATAGCCCGCCGCCTTGACCCGCTCGAAGCGCTCGGCGACGGGCGCCTCGGGCACGCCGGGGCGGCGCAGCTCGGTCGCCCACAGGGATTGGTAGATTTCGAGTTCAGGCACGGGCGGGCGCTCCGGCGCGCGGGTCGTCGGCAGCGACGATCCACGGCTCATCGTCGGGATAGAAGGTCTCGTCGCCCTTCCACAGCGCCTTCAGGACGGCGGCCTGAAAGGCGAGATAGCCCATGCGGTGCGGCTCGATGCCGTTCTTGGCGAAGATCTCCCGGTCGAGATCGGGCAGCTTCTTGAACGGCACGCCGGGGAAGGCGTGGTGGGCGGTGTGGTACTGCATGTTCCAGCACAGCCAGCGCATCAGCGGGTTGGTGCGGGTCGAACGGGTGTTCTCGATGATGTTCGCCTCGTGGGCGAGGCCGAGATGCTCGATCGTGTTCTGCAATTGATGGACGACCTTGGTCAGCATCATCGGGGCGAGCCACAGAGTCATGGCGGCCCAGCTTCCGGTGGCGACCGAGACGACCGCGATCGCGCCGTAGCCGGCCGCGTGCCAGCGCCCCTCGCGGATCACGTCGGCCTTGCGGTTCTCCGGGATGTAGGGCTCCACGACGATGCCACAGGCGAAGCGCGCGACCCGGCGGACGCGGGACGACCAATAGCTCGGGCCGAGCAGCCACATCAGATAGGACGTGAAGGTGTAGGGCGGCCGGGCGAGCTCCCCGTCGCGCGCCCATTCCTGGGTGTAGCGGTGGTGGGCGAAGTGCTGGATCTGGTCGAAGTCGCGCGGATAGATCAGCACGAAGCCGAACAGCCGGCCGAAGATCTCGTTGAGCCGCTTGGTCTTGAAGACGGTGGCATGGCTCAGCTCGTGCTGGCCGGCATAGAGGAAGTTGATGAGCACGCCGTGCACGATGAAGATCGGCACGGCGAACCACGTGCCCCACGCGAAGGCGAGCGCGGTGCCGGTGACGAGGATCGCCCCGACATGGCTGCCGAGCTGGGCGAAGCCGGTCCAATCCGATTTGACGCTGAGCTCCCTCAGCCGCGCAGGCGCGATCAGATCGCGCCGGGCGAACACCTCATCCATCTCTGACCCCTCATGCGAAGCCGTTCGGCTTTTCTGAAAGGCGAGCATGGCGCGGGTCGGGGTCGGCGAACAAGCCGATGCAAGAAATTCTCACTTGAGCGGATGCTCAAGTGAAGGGGCGCTCACAGCCCATCCGAAGTCATCCGCGGGCTTTTCCCGCGGACCCAGGGGCCGAAAACACAGTGCGTGCCGCCCCTGTATCCTCGCCACAGGGGCGAGGATGACGACGGAGAGGGCATTGCCCGTGGCGGGCTCTAAGGAGGGCTTGCGGCTCCCTGCCTCACTGGCCGCCACCCTCGAACCGCACGCTCTCCCCCGTCCTCAATCCACCCGCGTGAAGGTGAAGGACTGGCCGGCCATCTTCCATTCGAGGTCGGAGAGGCGGCCGGTCTTGTCCATCACGAACTGGGCGAAGCCGGCCGGACCCGTGTCGCCCTGCGCGGCGGTCACCGCGAAGCGGCCTTCCGGCTTCAGGGCGAAGGTGTAGACCGCCCCGCTCCACGGCTTCAGCGTCAGCACGGCGCCGGTCTCCTCTAGCCGCATCGCGAGGCCGTCGCCGTCGGCGGCGAGTTCGAGGGTGCCGAGCGCCGGATTGGTATAATGGCCGGCGACGTCGGACGCGGCCGGCAACGGCGCGGGCGCGCTCGGGGCCACGAGATTCTGCTCGTCCTCGCTCGCGCGGACCCGGGCGGTGGTGAGCGCGCGGTCGACCCAATCGGTCGGGTCCTCGCCGAGATAACGCTGGTAGAACCAGGTCGCGACGGCGTCCGGGAAGCCCTGGTTCTGCTCGTTGGTCAGGATCACGATGCCGACGCCGCGCTCCGGCAGCAGGCCGACATGGGCACCGAAGCCGTTGGTGCCGCCGTTGTGCCAGAGCACCCGGCCGCCGGGCATCGCGGTGACGACCCAGCCGAGCGCGTAGCTCATCGTCTCGTTGATCGCGACCTTCGGGGTGCGCTGGTAGGCGAGGTTCTGCGCGCTCACCACCGGCTTGCGCTCGAAGAAGCCGTCGCCGAGTTGCAGCCGCACCCACTTCGCCATGTCGGCGGCGCTCGAATTGACGTTGCCCGCCGGCCCGAGGACGTAGGGGAACGCGGGATCGAACGGGATCGGCTTGGAGCCCTCGGGCCGCCAGGCGTGGCCGGTCGCATGGTCCGGCGCCGCCTCGATCGCCGCCGCGGTGAAGCTCGTCGACGGCATGTCGAGGGAGTCGACGATCTCGCGCTTGGCGGTGTCGTTCCAGCTCTTGTCGCCGGCCGCCTTGGCGACGATGTCGCCGGCGAACAGGTGGGTGATGTTGGTGTAGGCGAACTGGCTGCGGAAGCTCGACACCGGCTCGACGGTGCGCAGCGAGCGCTTCAGCGCGTCGGGGCCGTAGCCGAGGGCGGACAGCATGTCGTTCGCATAAGGCGGCAGGCCGCTGCGCTGGGCGATCAGGTCGTAGACGCGGAATTCGCGTGTCACCCAGGGGTCGGAGAGTTGGAAGTCCGGATCGAGATCGACGACGCGGGCGTCCCACTTGAGCTTGCCGCGATCGACCATCATGGCCATCGTCGTGCCGAGGATGGCCTTGGTGGCGGAGCCGATCTGGAACACCGTGCTGGAATCGACGGGGCGGCCGTCGTCCTTGCCGCGGACGCCGAAGCCCTTGGCGTAGATGGTGCGCTCGCCCGTCGCGATGGCGACCGCCACGCCCGGCACGTCGAACGCCTTCATGCCCTTGGTGAGATAGGCTTCGAAGTCCGGCAGGATTGCCTGCACGCGGGCTTCCGGCTGGTCGAAGGGCGGCAGGTCTGCGGCCTGGGCGAGGCCGGGCAGGAGACCGAGCGCGACAAGCCCGGCGCCGATCAGCGCGCGGACGGGCCCTCGCCCTTCGCCCGCCAACGGGGGCGCAAAGAGAACGACGGAAGACAGACGGATTCGTCTCGTAAGCACGCAATTCCTCCCGGATCGAACGACCGATCGCACCGCCGGCGCATCTCGCGTGCGCCTGAGGCGGGGGGAGTGTCGACCGGACCGCCCCGGGACTCAAGCCCCGGCCCCGACGGCTGTCGCAATGGTTCTGTGGGGGTAGGCAAACGGGCGGGCCGCCACCTGCCGCATGTCACGGCGCCTACCCCTCCCGTGCAGAGGAGGGTTGGCGCGCAGCGCCGGGGTGGGGTTCGGGCTGGGCGCGATGGCTCGCCGCGAAGACCCCGAAAGCACCTCGCCCGCGGCTGCGGCGCGCTTAACGTGCGCCGGCCTCCCTGACCGGCTTCGACGGTCTGTCCCCTTGGCAGGAGAGGGGTCGAAGAGGCCGTCGGCTTGCCTCAGCCGATCAGCGCGGCGGCGGCTTGGGCGGCGTCGCGGAGGTTGCCGTCCCAGGTCGCGGGAGAGCCGCCACGGGGGGCGAGGTCGTGGCTGCCGTCTTCCGACCAGACGAAGCGGACCTTCGGAAGCGCGGGCAACGCCTCGATCTCCTTGCGGTCGCCGAACGGATCGCGCTCGCCCTGAACGACGAGGGCGGGAATGCGCAGCGCCTCGAGGGGGGCGAGGCGGGTGACGCCGACATCGCCGGCCGCATGGAACGGATAGCCCAGGCAGACGACCGCACCGACGCGGGGATCGAGGTCGAGCCCGGCCACCATCGCCGCGACGCGGCCGCCGAGCGACTTGCCACCGATCACGAACGGTCCTTCGGTCATGCGCAGGGCTGCGCCGAGCGCTGCCCTGAACTCGCCGACGAGCTTCTCCGCCGCCGGGGGTGGCCGCTTGCGGCCGCTGTCCCGGCGCTCCGCCATGTAGCGGAACTCGAAGCGCATCACCGTCACGCCCGCGATCGTGGCGTGGCCCGCGAAGCGGTTCATGAACGAGGAATCCATCGCCGCCCCGGCACCGTGGGCGAGCAGCAGCGTGCCCTTGGAGGCCCCCGCCGGCGTGCTGACGAGAAAGGCGACCTCGCCGCTCCCGTCTTCGAGGCTCACGCGCGTCAAGGCGTCGTCGTTCAAGTCCGCATCCCTTCCCAGTGTCAGGCGGCCGCGTCGGCGGAGGCCGGCGAGACCGCGGCGGCCGCGGCGAGGCCGCGGTCGATGTCCTCGATCAGATCCTCGACGTCCTCGAGACCGACCGACAGGCGCAGCAGCCCGGCATTGATGCCGAGCGCCGCCTGCGCCTCGGGCGTGAGCCGCTGGTGCGTGGTGGTCGAGGGGTGGGTGATGAGGCTCTTGGCGTCGCCGAGATTGTTGGAAATCTTGACGAGTTCCAGCGCGTTCGAGAACGCGAACGCCGCCGCCTTGCCGCCGGTGAATTCGAACGCGATCAGGGTCGAGCCGGCGCGCATCTGCCGCTTCACGAGCGCGGCCTGCGGATGATCGGCCCGGCCCGGATAGATCAGCCTGGCGATGCCGGGCGTGCCGGCGAGATGGTCGGCGAGGCGCGCGGCCGAGGCGGTCTGGCGCTCGACGCGCAGGGGGAAGGTCTCGAGCGCCTTGAGCAGCACCCAGGCATTGAAGGGCGACAGCGACGGGCCGGTCTGGCGCAGATAATTGTGCAGGTGATCGGCGATCCACTGCTTGCTCGACAGGATGACGCCGCCGAGACAGCGGCCCTGGCCGTCGATGTGCTTGGTCGCCGAATAGACGACGACGTCGGCGCCGAGTTCGAGCGGCGACTGGTGCAGCGCCGTCGCGAACACGTTGTCGACGATCGTCGTGATGCCGCTCGCCTTGGCGATCGCGGCGACGCCGGCGATGTCGACGATCTCGAGGGTCGGGTTGGTCGGCGTCTCCAGGAAGAAGGCGCGGGTGTTCGGCTGCACCGCCGCCCGCCACTGATCGAGGTCCTTGCCGTCGATCAGCGTCGAGGCGACGCCGTAGCGCGGCAGCAATTCCTCGATAACGTAGAGGCACGAGCCGAACATGGCGCGCGGCGCCACGACATGGTCGCCGGCCTTGAGCATGCAGAACAGGGCCGCGGTGACGGCCGCCATGCCGCTCGCGGTGGCGCGGGCATCCTCGGCGCCTTCGAGGCGCGCCATGCGCTCCTCGAACATCGCGACGGTCGGGTTCGAGAACCGCGAATAGATGAAGCCCGGATCGTCGCCCTTGAAGCGGGCTTCGGCCGCCTCGGCGGTCGGATAGACGAAGCCCTGGGTGAGGAACAGGCTCTCGGAGGTTTCGGAGAACTGGGACCGCAGGGTGCCGCCGTGCACGACCTCAGTCGCGGGACGAAAGCGGCGGGGTGCGGCGGCGGGGGGAACGGGAGACTGGGCCATCGGGACCTCCGGGACATCAAAAAACCCGGCCGACCAGAGCCGAGCCGGGCTTGCGATGATCGGGGAAAGCCTTCCGAGCGAAGGCGGGCCGAACCACGGAGTCCCACTCGGCCTTTTAGCGAGTTGTTTAACGTGGCTGCAAGCCGGCCGGCCAAATCACCACGGGTCTTGCTCTGTTCCTTAGACCCGTCGGTCCCGACGGTCAACGGCGCCGATCCGCGAAATGCGAACGCCCCGCCGAGGCGGGGCGTCGCGGCAACACCACGGGATATCGGCACGAAGCGGGCGGGCCCCGCCGTTCTCACATCACGCTGTGGAAGAAATAATAGAGCAGCGCCGAGAGCACGATCGCAGCCGGCAACGTCAGCACCCAGGCGAGGATGAGGTTGCGCACCGTGCTCATCTGGAGGCCCGACTTGTTGGCCGCCATGGTGCCGGCGACGCCCGACGACAGCACGTGGGTGGTGGAGACCGGAAGGCCGAACACGTCGGCGGCGCCGATCGTCAGCATCGCGACGACCTCGGCCGAGGCGCCCTGGGCGTAGGTCAGGTGCGACTTGCCGATCTTCTCGCCGACGGTGACGACGATGCGCTTCCAGCCGATCATGGTGCCGAGGCCGAGGGCGATGGCGACGGAGACCTTGACCCAGAGCGGAATGTACTTGGTCGCCTTGTCGAGGCCCTTCTCCATGGCGCGCAGGTTGGTCACCGTCGCGGCGTCGAAGGCCGGGTTCTTCGCCTTCAGCATCAGGCGGATGGTTTCCGTCGTCAGGTACATGTCGTTGCGGACGTTCTGGACCGCGGCGGCGGGCACCTGGGACAGGCTCGACAGGGACGCGACCTGCTTGGAGATCTGGTCCGACACCACGATCAGGGCCGGCACCGTGTCGGGCGCGAGCTTCTTGTCGCGGATATAGGCGAGCAGGCTGTCGTGGGCGTTCGCCGGGGCGGCGACGCCGTTGGTATAGGCCTGAAGCGAATCGATGGTCGCCGTCGTCACCGCGCGGAACTGGTTGACGTCCTGGGCATCGACGGCGCGGTTCAGGGCATAGGTCGTCGGCACGATGCCGATCAGGATGAGCATGATGAGACCCATGCCCTTCTGGCCGTCGTTCGAGCCGTGCGCGAAGGACACGCCGGTGCAGGTCAGGATCAAGAGGCCGCGGATCCAAGACGGCGGCGGCTTGTGGCCCTTCGGCTCACGGTAGAGCTCGGGATTGCGGATCAGCACCTTGAGCGACAGGAGGAGCAGCGCCGAGGCGGCGAAGCCGATGATCGGCGACAGCAGCAACGAATAGCCGATGTTCGCGGCCTGGCCCCAATCGACACCCGACGTGCCGCCCGCGCCGTTCATGAGCTGATTGGCGACGCCGACGCCGATGATCGAGCCGATCAGCGTGTGCGAGCTCGACGCCGGCAGGCCGAAGAACCAGGTCCCGAGATTCCAGATGATCGCGGCGATGAGGAGCGCGAACACCATCGACATGCCGGCGCCGGAGCCGACATTGAGGATGAGCTCGACCGGCAGCAGCGACACGATCGAGAAGGCGACGGCGCCGCTCGAGAACAGCACGCCGAGGAAGTTCCACATCCCCGACCAGACGACCGCGAAATGGGGCGGCAGGGAATGGGTGTAGATGACGGTCGCGACCGCGTTCGCGGTGTCGTGGAAGCCGTTCACGAACTCGAAGGCGAGCGCGATCAGAAGCGCGATGCCGAGCAGCAGGAACGGCAGGAAGGTGAGCGGGTCACCGGTCGCCGACACGTCGGACCAGATCGAGTACGCCGTGAAAATCAGGCCGCCGCACAGCACGACCAGAAATACGAGGATCGCGGTGGGCGCCGGTTTGGCGTCCATCTTGTCACGCGCGCTGCGATGAGCGACCGCCGCTTCAGCCATTTTGTCGTCCCCGGAATACCGTCAGCCGCGCCCTTTGCGGACGCCCGCAGGATAGAGACACTCGCACATGACACTTGCGTGACGCTTGGACGAAGCTTTGTGACTGTGTTCAGGCCGTGATGTCACACCAGAAACGGATGAGACGGTGGGCGATGGCGAAGGGCGGCGGGACGGTCAGCCCGGCTTCGTGACGGCCCTCGATCATCGCCACGACCTCGTCGCGGGAGAACCAGCGGGCGTCTTCGAGTTCGGCTTCGTCGATGACGATCGATTCGCTCGCGGCTTCGACGAGGCAGCCGATCATCAGCGAAGAGGGGAACGGCCAGGGCTGGCTGGCGAGATAGCGCACGCGCCCGGTGCGGATACCGGCTTCCTCGTGGATCTCGCGGCGCACCGCGTCCTCGATCGTCTCGCCGGGTTCGATGAAGCCGGCGAGGCACGAATACATGCCGGGCGCGAAGCGCGGCTGGCGGCCCATCAGACAGAAATCGCCGCGGACGGCGAGCATGATCGCGACCGGGTCCGTGCGGGGAAAATGCGCCGCGCCGCACGACGGGCAGTCGCGCCGATAGCCGCCTTCGGCCAGGTGGCTCTTGGTGCCGCACACCGAGCAGAACCCATGGGTGCGGTGCCAGTGGACGAGGCTGCGGGCCTGGGCGAGCAGGCCGAGATCGTGGGCGCCGAGTGCGGCCTGGGCCGCGAGGTTGCGGATCTCGCCGAGCGGCGTGCCGGTCGCGGCCGCGCGGTCCGGGTCGATCGCGCCGGCAAAACGCACGGCGCCGCCCTCGGCGCCGAGAAAGACGGTCTCGGCGAGGTCGACCCCGAGGTCGAGAGCGTGCGACCGGCTGTGGACGATGTGCGGATGGGGCCCGGCGGCATCGTCGACGACGACCCGGTCGCCGGCGAACAGCACGAAGCCGGTGCCGGGTGCGGCGCGGGCGGCCTCGAGGAACGCCGCGTCGGGACGCTTCGCCGCCATCCGATCGATCCGCGACAGCGAATAGCCGACCTCGTGGGAATATTCGATCTCGGGAAAGTCGAGGGGCATGGGGCTTCCGCGCGTCGGGGGCTTCCGCTGGGGATGGCTTCGCATCCGCCGCGACAAGGCCGAGCGGACGCCATCGCGACGTGTTTTAGAGCGCTTTCAGACGTGGGGAAATGCGCACGCCGGCCGACCGGTGCGGACACGCACCCCGCCGCACTTATTCCGCCGGGGCGAGGCGCTGGCGCAACGCTTCGATGAGCGCGTCGCGGGCTTCAAGCGAACGAGGATTCGGCGCCGCCGCGCCCCAGACCGGGCCCGGCCAGGCGGGATCGTCGCGGAAGCGGCCGATGACGTGGACGTGCAATTGCGGCACCTGATTGCCGAGCGCGGCGACGTTGAGCTTGTGGCAGCCGGTCAGGCCGCGCACCGCGTCGCCGACCATCACGATCTCCTCGGTCAGCACCGCCCGCTGCGCCGCAGAGAGGTCGGCGATCTCGATGGCTTCCGGCACCCGCGGCACCAGAATGGTCCACGGATAATTGGCGTCGTGATGCAGGAGCACGAGCGAGAGCGGGAGTTCGACGACCGGCGTGGTGTCGCCGGACAGCCGAGGATCGAGGTGGAAGCGGGTCATCGTAAACCGGAGGCAGACGGAAGTGGCTCATCGTGCGCCCTGCCCGCAGCGACGGCAACCCCGGCGGCCGCGCCGTCTGGCGAGAACGGGCGCACCGAAACGACGAAGCCCGGCGCTCGGCTCGCGAACGTCGGGCTTCGGTCGAGGCAAGGATCGCCGGACGGAGGTCCGGCGACCGAAATCAGGCCGCGATATCGACCGCCGTGGCGGCCGCGGCGCGGGCGCGCAGCGCGTCGGCACCAATCGAGATGATGTCGCCGTCCGGATCGCTCCACAGCACCGAGCGCCCATCGCGGGAGGTCAGCACGTGGGAGAAGGCGACCGGGTCCTTGAGAAAGGCATAGACACCGCCGCGGGCGATGATCCACTTCAGATCGACGGGCGCGGTGTAGCCATCGTCCCAGCGGATTTGCAGTACGCCGTGGCGAACGACGTCGACCGCCACAATCTTGGATACTTCAGACATTTCCTGGTTCGTCCTGCACTGGCCAGTCCCGGCGCGGTGGTGCGCCAGAACCGGGGACGGAATTATGGCGGGCAGTGCAACCCACCATCTCCGTATAGATCAGCGGCCGACTCGGTTAACGACCGGTTTCGATCGCCCCGGAATCGAGGCCGCTGAACGAGCGCTGATCTAGAGCCCGTCGCCGTTTCGGACAAGACGGGGAAAAGGCCGATCTCGCAGGGCCGATCCGCGTGCCGTGCAACGCTCCGCGGGGGAACCGCGGCACGCCGGCGGGCGACCACACGCATCGTGGCACGCCAAGCTTGCCCGAGCCCTGCGGCATCAGCGGGAGCGCGACGGCGGCCTGAAAGGCCTTCCCTCAAACGCCGAGCGCGGCGCCCGCGAAGCGGGGCCGCGCTCGATGGTGCCGGATGGCCGGATCAGAGGTCGAGGACGAGGCGCTGCGGGTCCTCGATCGCTTCCTTGACGCGGACGAGGAAGGTGACCGCTTCCTTGCCGTCGATGACGCGGTGATCGTAGGAGAGCGCCAGATACATCATCGGGCGGGCGACGATCTGGCCGTTGCGCACGACCGGCCGCTCCTCGATGCGGTGCATGCCGAGAATGCCCGATTGCGGCGCGTTGAGGATCGGCGTCGACATCAGCGAGCCGTAGACGCCGCCGTTCGAGATGGTGAAGGTGCCGCCCTGCATCTCGTCGATGCCGAGCTGCCCGTCGCGGGCGCGGCGGCCGAAATCGTTGATCTTCTTTTCGATGCCGGCGACCGAGAGGCCGTCCGCGTTGCGCACCACCGGCACCACGAGGCCCTTCTCGGTGCCGACCGCGACGCCGATGTGGTAATAGTTCTTGTAGACGAGATCGGTCCCGTCGATTTCGGCATTGACCGCCGGCACGTCGCGCAGCGCCTGGATCACGGCCTTCACGAAGAAGCCCATGAAGCCGAGGCGGACGCCGTGCTTCTTCTCGAACAGGTCCTTGTAGTCCTTCCGGAGATCCATCACGGCGCCCATGTCGACGTCGTTGAACGTCGTCAGCATGGCGGCGTTGGCCTGCGCGTCCTTGAGACGGCGGGCGATGGTCTGGCGCAGCTTGGTCATGCGCACCCGCTCTTCGCGGGAGGCATCGTCGGCGGCAACCGGCGCGCGCGGCGCGGCGGCCGGGGCCGGCGCGGCGGCGGGCGCCTGGGCGGTGCGCTCGATGGCGGCGAGCACGTCGCCCTTCGTGAGCCGACCGCCCTTGCCGCTGCCGTCGATCGCGCCGGCGTCGAGACCGGTTTCGGTCACGAGCTTCTGCACCGAGGGGGCGAGCGGGGCGTCGGCCGGCGCGGCCTTGACGGGGGCTGCGACCGGGGCCGGCGCCGGAGCGGCCGGCTTCGCCGGCTCGGCGGCCTTGGCCGGAGCCGCGGCGGCCCCGGCGGCGTCGATGGTGCCGAGCAGGGTGCCGACGGCGACGGTGTCGCCCGCCTTCACCAGGACCTCGCTGAGCACGCCCGCGGACGGTGCCGGGACCTCGATGGTGACCTTGTCCGTCTCGAGCTCGACCAACGCCTCGTCGGCCGCGATGGCATCGCCGGCCTTCTTGAACCACTGGCCGATGGTCGCCTCGGTGACCGATTCACCGAGGGTGGGGACGCGGATTTCCGTCGCCATGTTCGTCTCTTTCGTTCCGTCGCCGCCGACGCCCGCGGGCCGCAGCAATCAAGGTTCGCAGCGTATGGGCACGGCGTCGCAGCGACGCCGTGCCCTCGGGATCATTCGGAGAAGGCTTCGTCTAGGAACGCCTGGAGCTGGGCGAGATGCTTCGACATCAGGCCCGTGGCGGTCGCGGCGGACGCCGGGCGTCCGACATAACGCGGCCGCTCGACCTTGAGGCCGGCCTGCGCCATGGCCCATTCCATGTACGGCTGGATGTGGGTCCAGGAGCCCATGTTGCGCGGCTCCTCCTGCACCCAGACCACGTCGGCGTTCGGGAAGCGGCTGAGCTCGTTCACCACCGACTTCAGCGGGAACGGATAGAGCTGCTCGACGCGCAAGAGATAGACGTCGTCGATGCCGCGCTTCTCGCGCTCCTCGTAGAGGTCGTAATAGACCTTGCCGGCGGAGATCGCGACGCGGCGGATCTTGTCGTCGGCGACGAGCTTGATCGCCGACGCCTCCGGCCGCTTCTGCGCGTCGTCCGGCAACACGCGGTGGAACGTCGAGTCCGCGCCGAGTTCGGCGAGCGACGACACCGCCCGCTTGTGACGCAAAAGCGACTTCGGCGTCATCAGGATCAACGGCTTGCGGAACTCGCGCTTCAACTGTCGGCGCAGGATGTGGAAATAGTTCGCCGGCGTGGTGACGTTCGCCACCTGCATGTTGTCCTCGGCGCACATCTGCAGATAGCGCTCGAGGCGGGCCGACGAATGCTCCGGTCCCTGCCCTTCGTAGCCGTGCGGCAGCAGGCAGACGAGGCCCGACATGCGCAGCCACTTGCGCTCACCGGACGACAGGAACTGGTCGAACACCACCTGCGCGCCGTTGGCGAAGTCGCCGAACTGGGCTTCCCACAACACCAAAGCCTTCGGCTCGGCGAGGGAAAAGCCGTATTCGAAGCCGAGTACGGCCTCTTCCGAGAGCATCGAGTTGATGACCTCGTAGCGCGCCTGATCGGGGCCGAGATTGTTGAGCGGGATGAAGCGCTCCTCGGTCTCCTGGTCGAACAGCACCGAATGGCGCTGGGAGAACGTGCCGCGCTCGACGTCCTGACCCGACAGGCGGATCGGGCTGCCCTCGGCGAGCAGCGAGCCGAACGCGAGCGCTTCGGCCGTCGCCCAATCGATCCCCTCGCCGGTCTCGATCATCTTGCGGCGGTTCTCGAGGAAGCGCTGGATGGTGCGATGGACGTTGAAGCCCGCCGGCACGGCGGTCAGCTTCTCGCCGATGCGCTTGAGCTCGTCGAGCGGCACGCCGGTGCGGCCGCGGCGCTGATCGTCCTCGCTCTGGGCCTGCTTGAGACCCTGCCAGCGACCGTCGAGCCAGTCCGCCTTGTTCGGCTTGAAGTGCTGGCCGGCCTCGAACTCCTGCTCGAGATAATCCTTCCAGCGCCCCTTCGCGGCCTCGCTCTCTTCAGCCGAGAGGAGGCCTTCCTTGGCCAGCTTCTCGCCGTAGATCTGCAGCGTGGTCGGATGGCTGCGGATCTTCTTGTACATGATCGGCTGGGTGAAGCCCGGCTCGTCGCCTTCGTTGTGACCGAAGCGGCGATAGCAGAACATGTCGATGACGACGGGCTTGTGGAACGCCTGCCGGAACTCGGTCGCGATCTTGGCGACATAGACGACCGCTTCCGGATCGTCGCCGTTCACGTGGAAGATCGGCGCCTCGATCATCTTCGCCACATCCGAGGGATAGGGCGACGAGCGCGAATAGCGCGGGTTCGTCGTGAAACCGATCTGGTTGTTGATGATGACGTGGATCGAACCGCCGGTGCGGTGCCCCTTGAGGCCGGACAGGCCGAGGCATTCCGCGACCACGCCCTGGCCGGCGAACGCGGCGTCGCCGTGGATCAGGAGCGGCAGCACCTTGGTGCGGTCGGTGTCGGCGAGTTGGTCCTGCTTGGCGCGCGCCTTGCCGAGCACCACGGGATCGACGATCTCGAGGTGGGAGGGGTTGGCGGTCAGCGACAGGTGAACCCGGTTGCCGTCGAACTCGCGGTCCGACGAGGCGCCGAGATGGTACTTCACGTCGCCCGAGCCTTCGACCTCGTCCGGGGCGTAGGAGCCGCCCTTGAACTCGTGGAAGATCGCCCGGTGCGGCTTGTGCATCACGTTGGAGAGAATGTTGAGGCGGCCGCGATGGGCCATGCCGAGCACGATCTCCTTGAGCCCGAGCTGTCCGCCGCGCTTGATGATCTGCTCGAGCGCCGGAACCACGGCTTCGGCGCCGTCGAGGCCGAACCGCTTGGTCCCGGTGTACTTGAGGTCGATGAAGCGCTCGAAGCCCTCGGCCTCGACGAGCTTGTTGAAGATCGCCTTCTTGCCCTCATTGGTGAAGGAGACGGTCTTGTCCGGACCCTCGATGCGCTCCTGGATCCAAGCTTTCTCGACCGGATCGGAGATGTGCATGAACTCGACGCCGATGGTCGAGCAATAGGTCCGCTTCAGGATTGCGAGCATCTCGCGCACCGTGGCGAACTCGAGCCCGAGCACCTTGTCGATGAAGATCTTGCGGTCCCAATCGGCCTCGGTGAAGCCGTAGGACGAGGGATGCAGTTCCTCGTGGTCGCCGTTCGGGGCGAGCCCGAGCGGGTCGAGGTTGGCGTAGAGGTGGCCGCGCATGCGGTAGGCGCGGATCATCATGATGGCGCGCACCGAGTCGCGCGTCGCGCGCAGCGCCTCGGCTTCGGTCAGGCCGACGCCCTTGGCCTCGGCCTTCGCCTTGATCTTGTCGCCAACAGCCTTCTCGAGGCCCTTCTTCTCGAGGAAGGACCAATTGCCGTCGAGCGCGGCGACGAGTTCGCCGTTCGCCACCACCGGCCAGTCCTTGCGCTCCCACGGGGCGCCGCGGGATTCCCGCTCGATGACCGATGGATCGTCCTTGAGGCCCTCGAAGAAACCGCGCCATTCGGCGTCCACCGAAGCGGGGTCGCTCTGATAGCGGGCGTAGAGATCCTCGATGTAGGCAGCGTTGCCGCCATAGAGGAACGAGGTGAGGGCGAAGGCCTCGTTCTGATCTTGTCGTGCCATCTTTTGTCGTGACCGGCGGCCGCCGGCCTCCTCGGTTCGTTCCGACGTCGATGTCGCAGCACGGCTCATCCCGTGCTGCGTCTCTCACGTCTATGGCGCGGGCCTTTCCCCGCGCCGCCCTTTAAATAGGAGCAGAGTGGCAAAGTTTCGCCGCCCCACCCGAATCTCAGCCCTTCAGGACCTCGACGAGCGTCTTGCCGAGGCGCGCGGGCGACGGCGAAACGCGGATGCCGGCGGCTTCCATCGCCTCGATCTTCGATTCCGAGCCGCCCGAGCCGCCCGAAATGATCGCACCGGCGTGTCCCATGCGGCGGCCCGGAGGCGCCGTGCGGCCGGCGATGAAGCCGACCATGGGCTTCTTGCGGCCGCGCTTGGCCTCGTCCTTGATGAACTCGGCCGCGCGCTCCTCGGCGTCGCCGCCGATCTCGCCGATCATCACGATGGACTCGGTCTCGTCGTCGGCGAGGAACATCTCGAGCACGTCGATGAACTCGGTGCCCTTCACCGGATCGCCGCCGATGCCGACCGCCGAGGTCTGGCCGAGGCCTTCCTGCGAGGTCTGGAACACCGCCTCGTAGGTCAGCGTCCCGGAGCGCGACACGATGCCGACCTTGCCGCGACGGAAGATCGAGCCCGGCATGATGCCGATCTTGCACTCGCCCGCCGTCATCACGCCCGGGCAGTTCGGCCCGATCAGGCGCGACTTGGAGCCTTCGAGGGCGCGCTTCACCTTCACCATGTCGAGCACCGGAATGCCCTCGGTGATGCAGACGATGAGCGGGATCTCGGCGGCCACCGCCTCGAGGATCGCGTCGGCGGCGCCCGGAGGCGGCACGTAGATGACGCTCGCGTCGGCGCCGGTCTTGTCGCGCGCCTCGGCGACGGTGTCGAACACCGGCAGGCCGAGATGGGTCGAGCCGCCCTTGCCCGGCGAGGTGCCGCCGACGACCTTGGTGCCGTAGGCGAGCGCCTGCTCCGAATGGAACGTGCCGTTCTTACCCGTGAAGCCCTGGGTGATGACCTTGGTGTTCTTGTCGATCAGGATGGACATCAGCGGGCTTCCTTCACGGCTTTGACGATCTTGGCCGCGGCATCGTCGAGATCGTCGGCCGGGATGACGTTGAGACCAGACTCGGTGAGGATCTTCTTGCCGAGCTCGACATTGGTGCCTTCGAGGCGCACGACGAGCGGAACCTGGAGGCCGACTTCCTTCACCGCCGCGATCACGCCTTCCGCGATGATGTCGCAGCGCATGATACCGCCGAAGATGTTGACTAGGATGCCCTGCACGTTCGGATCGGCGGTGATGATCTTGAAGGCCGCGGTGACCTTCTCCTTGCTGGCGCCGCCGCCGACGTCGAGGAAGTTCGCCGGCTCCTCGCCGTAGAGCTTGATGATGTCCATCGTCGCCATGGCGAGGCCGGCACCGTTGACCATGCAGCCGATGGTGCCGTCGAGGGCGATGTAGGACAGGTCGTACTTGGAGGCCTCGATCTCCTTGGCGTCCTCTTCCGTCGTGTCGCGCAAGGAGACGACGTCCGGGTGACGGTAGAGCGCGTTCGAGTCGAACGAGACCTTGGCGTCGAGGCACTTGAGCTGACCGTCCTTGGTGACGATCAGCGGGTTGATCTCGAGCATCGCCATGTCCTTCTCGACGAAGGCGCGATAGAGCTTCGAGACGAGATCGCCGGCCTGCTTGGCGAGCTCGCCGGTGAGGCCGAGGGCATGGGCCACGGTGCGGCCGTGGTGGGGCATCGCGCCGGTCGCCGGGTCGATCGAGAAGGTGACGATCTTCTCGGGCGTGTTGTGGGCGACTTCCTCGATGTCCATGCCGCCCTCGGTCGAGACGACGAAGGCGACGCGGCCGGTGGCGCGGTCGACGAGGATCGAGAGGTAGAACTCCTTCTCGATGTCCGAGCCGTCCTCGATGTAGAGGCGGTTGACCTGCTTGCCGGCCGGGCCGGTCTGGATCGTGACGAGGGTGTTGCCGAGCATCTGGGCGGCGAAGGTCTTCACCTCGTCGACGCTCTTGGCGAGGCGCACGCCGCCCTTCTCGCCGGCGGCCTCTTCCTTGAACTTGCCCTTGCCGCGGCCACCGGCGTGGATCTGCGACTTCACCACCCAGAGCGGTCCGCCGAGCGACTGCGCGGCGGCGACGGCTTCATCGGGCGAGAAGATGGGCACGCCGCGCGACACGGGCGCGCCGTACTCCCGCAGGATCGCCTTGGCCTGGTATTCGTGGATGTTCATTGAGCGGCTCCGACTGAAATCCCGGCTGCCAAAAAGAAGCCGGCGCTCGCGAGGAGCGCCGGCTCGATGGATCTTGCGGCAACGAACGGACCGCGCGCCGGACGCACCGCTTGGAGGCGGCGCGCCGGGCTCGCTTGTCGGAGTTCGATCCCGCGAGAGGAAAAGCGTGCGCCGGCGAGAACGCCCGGCACGCAGAAACGAAGAGAAGGCACCGCGGCGCTGACGGCCCCACGGACCGGCGACGCGGCAGGGCTGCCGGCACGGTCCGAGGCGATCAACACGGTCGTCTTGCGCGCCATGTCTTGCGAGCTTCCCTTTACGTAAGGTGCAGCGACCCTGCGATGCGGTAGGTCGTCACTACTCCCTTTGGCACCGCCGTTCAAGACGCGGTCGGCGAGAATCACAACCGGCAGCGCGCCCCATAGACCACCCCGGGAGCGCGGCCTGGGCCGCCTCGCCGTGGCGACCTGCCGTTCACGTCATCGGGGGCGCTTCGGTCTCGGCAAGATAGGCGCCGGAGCGCATTTCGATGAGACGGGACGCAGTGCGCTGGAATTCGAAGCCCTCGGTCCCCTCGGACCCGGCGTAGAGCCGGTCGGGCTCGGCGGCCGCCGAGACGATGAGGCGGACATGGCCGTCGTAGAGGGCGTCGATCAGGATGATGAAACGCTTCGCCTCGTTGCGGGTGTCCGGCCCGAGCAGCGGAACCCCGGCGAGCAGGATGGTGTGATAACGCCGGGCGATCGTGAGATAATCATGAGGACCGAGCGCCGCCTCGCAGAGATCGCGGAAATGGAAGCGGGCGACGCCGCCCGCCGCCTCCGGCACCGGCACCCGCCGCCCGTCCACCTCAAGCGCCTCCGGCTTGCCGCGCGGCAGGCCGGTCAAGGCGCGGAACAGGCGGTCGAGCGCGGTATCGGCGGAGGAATCGAGCGGGGTGAAATAGACCCGCTCGCCGGCGAGCTTCTCGAGCCGATAATCCTCCTTGGCGTCGAGCCGCACCACCTCGACATGCTCCTTGAGGAGCGCGATGAAGCCGAGGAAATGGCCGCGGTTGATGCCGTCGCGATAGAGATCGTCCGGGGCGACGTTGGAGGTCGCGATCAGCGTAACGCCGCGGGCGAACAATTCTGTGAAGAGGCGGCCGAGGATCATCGCGTCGGCGATGTCGGTGACGGCGAACTCGTCGAAGCAGAGCACCGCCGTCTCCGCGGCGAGGGCGGCGGCGACGGGCGGCACCGGATCGTCGCCCTTCAGGCTGCCGTCGGCGATCGCCTGCCGCACCGTGCGGATGCGGGCGTGGATGTCCTGCATGAAGGCGTGGAAATGGATGCGCGTCTTCCGCGGCTGCGGCAGCGCGGCGAAGAAGAGGTCCATCAGCATGGTCTTGCCGCGGCCGACCTCGCCCCAGATGTAGAGACCGCGCACCGGTGCGGTCTGCGGCTTGCCGCGGCCGAACAGCCAGCCGAGCGAGCTCTTCTTCGAGGCGAGCGGCACAGCGCCGAGGGCGTCCGCGAGCCCGTCGAGCTTGTCAGCGATCGCGATTTGCGCCGCATCCCGCGCGATTTCGCCCGCCGCCACCATCGCCGCGTAGCGATCGGCCACGCGATGGCCGGGCGTCACCAGCCGCTCGTTCATGATCGTTCCACTCAAGGCGGCGGGGAAGGGTCGGGAGGCCCGCCGCAATCGGCGCGACCTTTAGGCCGCCGCCAATCCTTCGGCAAGACACCCGTCGGCAGGACACCCGTCAGCAAGACACTCGTCAGCAAGACACCCGTCGGCGAACCGACGCTTCGGCGGCGCGCACCGCTCGCCAAGCCGTGACCGCCTCCCCGAAGCCACCCCCTTGCGGAACGGGCGCATCAGGGAGGTAGGCTCGACGGTGATAGGGTCTCGCGGAAGATGAGCCTCCGGGCCTTGTCTCGAGCGGCGGCGGCCACACATCCTCACGGCAACCGCCGTCTTCTTCCCCGGAATCGCCGCGGGCCCGTCTCGCCCGCAGGGTTCCGGCCCCCCATCCGCCGCGGCGTCCGCCCGGCCTCCACGAACCGAGGACCTTCTCATGGCCAAACTCGACGCGGCCCAATCGGGCCATTTCCAGATCGGTGGCGATCTGACCGTCAACCGGCTCGGCTTCGGCGCCATGCGCATCACCGGCCCGGGCATCTGGGGCGATCCGGAAGACGAGGCGGAGGCGATCCGTACCCTGCAACGGCTGCCCGAAATCGGCGTCAACTTCATCGACACGGCGGATTCCTACGGGCCGGACGTCTCCGAGATTCTGATCCGCGACGCCCTCCACCCTTACGAAGGCGTCGTCATCGCCACCAAGGGTGGCCTCCTGCGCACCGGGCCGAACGTCTGGGTGCCGCTCGGCCGGCCGGATTATCTGCGCCAGCAGGTGCACATGAGCCTGCGCCATCTCGGCGTCGAGCGGATCGACCTCTGGCAGCTCCACCGCATCGACCCGACCGTGCCGCGCGACGAGCAGTTCGGCGTCATCAAGGAATTCCTCGATCAGGGCCTGATCCGGCATGCGGGCTTGAGCGAGGTCTCCGTCGAGGACATCGAGGCGGCCTCCAAGGTGTTCAAGGTCGCGACGGTGCAGAACCGCTACAACCTGATCGACCGCGCCCACGAGGCGGTGCTCGATTATGCGGAAGCCAACGGCATCGGCTTCATCCCCTGGTTCCCGCTCGCGGCGGGTGATCTCGCCAAGCCCGGCACGGTGCTCGACACCATCGCCCACCGCCACGAGGCGAGCCCGTCGCAGATCGCCCTCGCCTGGGTATTGAAGCGCAGCCCGGTGATGCTGCCGATCCCCGGCACCTCCAAGGTCAAGCACCTCGAGGACAACGTGGCGGCGGCCACGATCAGCCTCGACGACGAGGAATTCGCCGCTCTCGACCGCGAAGGCCGCGCCGCCTTCGAGCGCGGCGGACCCCGCCTGCCGCCGCGCTAATTCCGCGGCGCGGCCTTTACGTACCGGCCGGCAGTTCGTTCAGCTCGTGAAAGAAATAGTGAACGTCGGCATAGAGGAAGGGTTTGAAGCAGCCATAGATCGACGACCACGGCGGCACCCAGCGTACGAGGGCCTCCGTCAGCGCTGCGCGGAGCACCGGATCAAGGTCGTGCCTCGCGACGACGATGGCTGGCTTGCCGTGGTCATAACGGTCGATGATCTTCGTCGTCGCAGCGTTGGCCGGGTTGGTGCGCCAGACGTCCTCCGGGACCATGGTCGAGCGGACCTCGCCGTTGATCACCGCATCGATCTGCCCCTGCCACGCCCTGACCGGCCGCATGTCCAAGAAGCCGGCGAAGGGAATTCCCTTCGCCGTCAACATCACCGCAGGCGGGAAATAGCTCGAGGTGCAAGACTTGTTGATGTAGCCGTAGGTCGTCCCTTTGAGATCGATCAGTCCAGTCGCAGGATCGTCCTGCCGCACCACGAGCACACTCGGCATATCGGTGAGGCCGGTGAATTTCGAGGTGGGGATGACGAGGCCGCGATAGTGCCAATCACCTCGCTGCAGGAAGCGATGATAGTCGGCCGATGGAATGAACGCGAGGTCGGGCTCGTGCGCTGCGATTTTCCGGCCGATAGAGGGCAAATCAGTCGACCCCTCGACGGAAATGTCGAAGTCACGCAACACCGTAGCCACCTCGCGATCTTTGGTATCGATCGGTAGGTTCGTATCGATCAGAAATTTATAGCCCACGTTGCAACCCCCCGTTTGCCATGTTCAGGTTCTGTCCTGAACATCCTGCTATTTGCTGAGACTAACCTCGCGTCGAGCACAACACCAAGGGTCATGAGATCAGGCCATGACGTGCGGATCCGGATCTCGCCACTCCGAGGGGGAGGACTGTTCGCGGTTCACCGTCACGCCCCCTTGCCAAGCCCCGCCTCCTCGTCGATATAGGGGGCGGGAGGTTGGTGGTGGACGAGCCACTCGCCAACCGGGTCAGGTCCGGAAGGAAGCAGCCCCAACGAGCCCCGGCACGGGTCATCGTGCCAGCCTCCCACCTCGCCACCTCGCCTTCCGGGATCGCGCATGCACGGTGACGGTTCGGACCTCATCGGTAAAGAGCCGCGTGTCCCGGCGCCGGGTGCGCCCGCCGACGAGCCGAGCTTCCTGCCGGCCGAGCCCGCGCCCAAGGCCGCAGCGGCGACCGCGCCCTACCGGGTGCTTGCCCGCAAATACCGCCCCCGCTCCTTCGACGACCTGATCGGCCAGGAGCCGATGGTGCGCACGCTTTCGAACGCCTTCGAGAGCGGCCGCATTCCGCAGGCCTGGATGCTGACCGGCGTGCGCGGCGTCGGCAAGACGACCACCGCCCGCATTCTCGCCCGCGCGCTCAATTATGTGGTGCCCGGCGAGATCGACCGTCCGACGGTGAAGCTGCCCCGCCTCGGCCTCCATTGCGAGGCGATCATGGAGGGCCGCCATGTCGACGTGATCGAGATGGACGCCGCCTCCCACACCTCGATCAACGACATCCGCGAGATCACCGAGGCCTCCCGCTACAAGCCGGTGAGCGCCCGCTACAAGGTCTACATCGTCGACGAGGTGCACATGCTCTCGACGGCGGCCTTCAACGGGCTCCTGAAGACGCTCGAGGAGCCGCCCGAGCACGTGAAGTTCGTGTTCGCGACGACCGAGATCCGCAAGGTGCCGGTCACGGTGCTGTCGCGTTGCCAGCGCTTCGACCTGCGCCGCATCGATGCCGACGTGCTCGTCACCCATCTGACCCGGATTGCTGCGGCCGAGGGCGTGACGGTGGACGACGAGGCGCTCGCCCTGGTCGCCCGCGCCGCCGAGGGCTCGGTGCGCGATTCCCTCTCCCTGCTCGATCAGGCGATCGCCCACGGCGGCGGCCGCGTCACCGGGACGGACCTGCGCGCGATGCTCGGCCTCGCCGACCGCGCCCGCGTCATCGACCTCTTCGAGCACGTGATGCGCGGCGACGCCGCCGCTGCCCTCGCCGAACTCAAGGCGCAATACGACGTCGGCGCCGACCCAGCGGTCGTGCTGACCGATCTCTCCGCCTTCGTCCACCTGGTGACGCGCCTCAAGCTGGTGCCGGACGCCGCCCGCGACGCGAGCCTCACCGAGGCCGAGCGGCTGCGCGGCGCCGATTTCGCCGGCCGCCTCCCGATCCCGGTCTTGAGCCGCGCCTGGCAATTGCTGCTCAAGGGCATCGCCGAGGTGCAGGGCGCCGCCCGCCCCCTCGCCGCGGCCGAGATGGTGCTGATCCGTCTCGCCTACACCGCCGATCTGCCGACGCCCGACGAGGCGATGCGGCTCTTGCGCGACGGCGGCGATCTCTCAGGCCGCGGCGGCTCCGGCGCGCCGTCGGGCGGGAATGGCGGTAGCGGCGCCGGCCCGCGCGCCGCGCTCAAGGTCGCGGCGGAGGGGGCCGGCGGGTCGCGCCCGTTCGCCGCGGCCGCGCCGCAAGCCCAGGCCGAGACCGCACGCGCCGCGGCCGGCCCGGCCCTCGCTTCGCTCGCCGACATCGCCGAGCTCTGTTCGGCGAAGCGCGACATTCGTCTGAAATTCGCCGTCGAACGGCAGATGCGGCTGATGCGTCTCGAAGCCGGCCGCATCGAGTTCGAGCCGACGCCGGACGCCCCGCCCGACCTCGCCGGCGAACTCGGCCGCAAGCTGAGCGACTGGACCGGCACCCGCTGGATCGTCACCGTGACGCGGGGCGCGAGCACCCGCACGCTGCACGAGGAGCGCACCGAGGCGGCCGCCCGCTCGATCGACGACGCCCGCAACGACCCCCTCGTCGCCGCCGTGCTCGCCCGCTTCCCCGGCGCGTCGGTGGTGGATGTGCGGATCAACGGGGAAGAGCCGGCCGCCGCCGTCCTCGCCCCGGTGCGCGAGCGCGACGAGTTCGACGACGACAACGCCTCCGACGGCCACGACGACCTCGCCTTCGACGCCGATTTCAACTTCGACAAGCTCTAAGGAGCCGAGCGCGGCAACCCGCGCTCACGCCGCAGCGCGGGGATCGACCTCGCGCACGTCGAGAATCCGATCGATCAGCCCCCATTCCTGCGCTTCCTCAGCGGTCATGAAGCGGTCGCGGTCCATGGCCGTCTCGAATTCGGCATAAGATCGGCCGCAATGCTCGGCGTAGAGCCGCGTCATGCGATGCTTGATGCGCTTGATCTCCTCGGCGTGGATGAGCACGTCCGATGCCTGCCCCTGGTAGCCGCCCAAGGGCTGGTGGACGAGGATGCTGCTGTTCGGCAAAGCGGCCCGCTCGCCAGGCGCCCCCGCCATCAGCAGAAACGACCCCATCGACCGTGCGGTCCCCATGCACAGCGTGTGGACGGGCGGCCGGACATATCGCATCGTATCGTACATCGCGAAGCCGCTCGTCACCATGCCGCCGGGCGAATTGATGTACAGATAGATCGGCTTATTTGGATTCTCCGCTTCCAGAAATAGAAGCTGCGCGCAGACCAGCGCCGACACGTCGTCGTTCACCTCACCATTCAGGAATATGATCCGTTCGCGTAGCAGCCTCGAATAGATATCGAAGGCCCGCTCTCCGCGGCTGGACTGTTCAACGACCATGGGGACGAGTTGCATCATCTCGCGCATAGCGAACTCCGGCTTGCGAAGAATTGAGGGGCGAGGCGCGATGTCAGGCGGCGAGCATGACGGGGCCGTCGCGATTGGCGGCAAGCCTGATCATGCGGGCGGCCCGCTCGTCGGTGAGGCGGTGGATGATCTGCAGCCGGGTCCCCCGGCGGCGTTCGGCATGATGCAGAGCGTCACGATGCTTTCGAGGAAAGGGGGCTGCGGATCGCGAACCCGGTAGGACACCGCCTCGCCGGGCTCGATCGAAATCGCTTCGGCCCCCGCGAGCAACTTCGCCGGAAGCCAGCGCTCGCGCAGTTCGGACACGCTGATCGCGCGCCACACCTTCTGCGGCGGCTCGTCGAGATCATATTCGAGCGCGACGCTGATCGGGCTCGCCTCGTCCGTCCGGTCGTTCATGGGTCCATGTCCTTCAGCACCTGCTTGAGCGCATCGACCCGAGACGGCCAGAATGCGCGATATCTCGCGAGCCACTCCACGACAGCAATAAGCCCCGCGGGATCGAGCTCGTAATGGACGAACCGGCCCCGCTTTTCCTCCCGCACCAGATTGGCTTGGCGCAGGATGGCGAGATGCTGCGAAATTGCCGGCTGGCTGATCGCCATGCCTTCCCGCAGCGAGCCGGCATTCATGCCGCCAGTCGCCAGCTTGTCGAGGATCGCGCGGCGGGTCGGGTCCGCCAGGGCGCGGAAAATTTCGTTCTCCGTCATGCCGATATATAAGTACATACTTATGTGATTCGCAAACCCGAATCCGCCTCCCGCAACGGACCGCGCGGTTTCCGGTAGATCGGTGCGGCGCCGGGTGCGCTGTCGCGCGTTCATCGCTCGAGCGCCCCTAACGGCTGCATCACGCTCGGGATTGCGTTTTTTTGAACATGCGCTTACCGACCGCGTTTCCCTGCGGTCGAATTATCCGTAAGTGTGCGGGCCTCGGCAGCAGATCGGCCGCGCGACAGAAGGACCTTCGCGATGGACTTCCTCAAGATGATGACCAAGGCCAAGCAGCTCCAGGAGCGCATGGGCTCGTTGCAGGAGGAGGTCGCCGCGATCGAGGTCGAGGGCGTCTCCGGCGGCGGCCTCGTCAAGGTGACGCTCACCGGCAAGGGCGATCTCAAGGCGCTGTCGGTCGATCCCTCGCTCCTCAAGGCCGACGAGAAAGAGATCCTCGAAGACCTCATCCTCGCCGCCCACGCCGACGCCCGCCAGAAGGCCGAGGGCCTGCTCGCCGAGCGCACCCAGGCCTTGATGGGCGACATCGGCCTGCCGGCCGGCTTCAAGCTGCCGTTCTGAGGCCGCAATGGAAACGCTTGTCAGTATTGTAGAAAGTGCAAACTTCTGGGGCTTGGTAGTTGGCATTATCCTATCCCCTATAGTAGCCTTACTTTCCATTAGGCTGACAGAGGCGGAGCGCCGAAAGACGCTCCGCAGGAATGCATTTCTGTTTTTAATCGCCACAATCGAGAACACGATCGAGTCATCAGAGATCCTATTAAGCGAATACAGGTCTTCATCAATAATATATTTCGATCTCATTGAAGTCCTAAAGGATGAAGTCGGTCTCTATTCTAGACAGAGAGAAAGTATATTTATAGTCTGAGAGAAGAATATCGAGAGAGAAGTTGATCAATACTTTCGCCGCGTCCGAATTACAGCAACACGCCTCGCTTCATTTCAAACGTCGATATATAATACAGAGAAGAATGAAAAGATTTCTGATGAACAGAGAACTGCGCTAATTCAAAGCTCGAGGCGGATAATTGACGACTTCAACCAAGAGTTAAGAGTCCAGACTGCAATCGGCCGCAATCTAATTTCCAAAATTGCCCAGTTGAAATGAAACGTTCCGTCACCGGCCCCGAAATCGAGCGGCTGATCCAGTTGCTCGCGCGCCTGCCGGGCCTCGGCCCACGCTCGGCACGCCGGGCGGCGCTCGCGCTCGTCAAGAAGCGCGAGCAATTGCTGGTGCCGCTCGCCGCCGCGCTCGGCACGGTCGCCGAGAGCGTCAGGGTCTGCTCGACCTGCGGCAACGTCGATACCTCGGACCCCTGCACCATCTGCACCGATCCGAAGCGCGATCCGAGCGTGATCGTGGTGGTCGAGGACGTCGCCGATCTGTGGGCGCTCGAGCGTGCCGGCGCGGTCGATGCGCGCTATCACGTGCTCGGCGGCACCCTCTCCGCCCTCGACGGCATCGGCCCGGACGATCTGCGCATCGGCCAACTCGTCGAACGCGCCGCCGACCCGGCGGTGAAGGAAGTCATCATCGCCGTCAATGCGACGGTCGAGGGCCAGACCACGGCCCATTACATCACCGACCAGCTCGAGGGCACGGGCGTGGCGATCTCCCGCCTGGCCCACGGCGTGCCGGTCGGCGGCGAGCTCGATTATCTCGACGAAGGCACGCTGTCCGCCGCCATCCGCCAGCGCCGGCCGTTCTGACGCCGCCACTGAGCACTGCGCCGCTCAGGATTGCGCCGCCATCCGCCGGGCGGCGCGGCCGAGGAAGAGCGGCTTCAGCATCACCACGAGCACGATCAGCACGACGACGCCCGTCAGCATGCCGGCGAGGCGCTCGATCGCCGGCGTGATGGAGGTCGGCGCGCCCGGGCCCGTGATCATGCCCAGAATGAAAGCGATGCCGCCCTGGGTGCCGACATAGGCGAACCGGCTGGTGCTGTGGTGGAGACGGGCGAGCCCCCAGATGCCGGCCCCGAACCCGATCGACCAGGCGATGAGGGATTGCGGCAGGAGGAGCGCGCCGGCGATGCCGAGGGCGCCGCCGAGGACACAGCCGACGATGCGGTGGAGCCCGCGCACCTCCATCCGCCCGACCTCCCGGTCCATCAGGGCGGCGACGCTGACGATCGCCTGGGCGACGCTCGGCAGGTCGGTGAAGGTCCACAGGATCAGGATCGTCGCGGTGGCGACGCCGGACAGGATCGCCGTGTGCTCGATGTCGAGGCGCTCGGCCACCCCCGTCGCGGCCGGCGCGGGCGGCGGCGTGCCGATCAGGCGGCCGAACAGGAGCGTCGAGATCAGGTGGGCGAGAACGCCCGCGGAAATCTCCATCGCCCGCGCCGTGGCGAGGCGGAAGAGGTCGTCGGTGCCGCTGGCGTTGCCGACCACGATCATGGTGGCGGTGACGCCGAACATGATCCAGGCATAGCCGTAGGCGGAGACGAAGCGCCGCGCCGTGGAGACGCCGACGAGGACGGAGAGGAAGGCGATCTGCTCCGCGGGCTCGCCCGCCGTCCAGACCGCGAGCCAGAACCCGACGAAGCAGCCGGCGGCCGTGCCGGCGAGCCGCAGCACCGCCTTGGTGAGGGCAGCGCGATGATCGGGTTGCGCCAGGATCCACGCCGAGATCGCCGCCCAATAGGGGTCGGGTAGCCAGGCGAGGAAGGCGATCATCGCGGCGAGCCACACGCTGAAGGCCGTGAGCACCGCCTGCCGCTCGACGATCGGCGCCCCGAGCGCGAGGCTCGTGGGATCCGCCACGCCGGTCACCGCCCGCGCCGCCGCCTCACGACGGCCCTCCCATGAAGGTCACGACGCTCGCGTCCGCCCCGGCGAACAGCCGGCGCCGCTTCGGCAGGTCGCCGAGGTCGATCTCGACCGGAAAGCGGCGTTGCAGCCGCACCCAATCGGTGTCGACGCCGACATAAGGCAGCGGGTTGGTCGGGTCCTGGTGGCGCGCGATGCCGCGGGCGACGCCCCGCACCGTCCCGACATGGATCGCCCACGGGTCCGAGGCGAGGCGGACATAGACCACCTGCCCCGGCTTCAGGTTCGCGACATATTCCTCCTGGAGGTTCGCCACCACGCGCCAGCCGTCGTTGGTCACCAGTGCGACCACCGTGTCGCCGACCTTCACATAATCCCCGGCTTGGCGACGAAGGGGGCGACGTAGCCGTCCGCGGGGGCGTGGACCTCGGTCCGCGACAGATCGTACTGGGCCGATTGCAGCGACGCCTCGGCGACGCCGGTCGCGGCGGCGGCGACCGTGACCTCGCTGCGTGTCGCCGCCTCCCCGGCCCGCGCGGAGGCGAGCGCGGCGTTTGCGGTGTCGAGATCGCGCACCGTGTCGTCGCTCTCCTGCTCGGAGATGAACCCGCTCACCGCGAGCTGCGAGAGCCGGCGCTGGCGCAGCGCGGCGTCGCTGCGGCGGGCTTCGGCGGCGGCCACCGCGGCCTGCGCCACGGCGACCTTCTGCCCGGCCGCCTTCTCCTCGGCGCGGGCGAGGGCGAGGGTAGCCTGCGCCTTGGCGACGGCGATCTGATAGGGGCGCGGATCGAGGGAGAACAGGAGGTCGCCCGCCTTCACCGCCTGATCGCGGCCGACGGCGATGCGCGCGATGCGGCCGTCGACCTCGGGGGCGAGTTCCACGACGTCGGTCGCGACATAGCCGTCCCACGTATAGGCGACGAAGCTGGTGACGAGTTCGTAGAGGACGAAGGCGAGGACGAGCAGTCCGAACACCGACCATCCGAGATGTGCCTTGAAGAAGGCCCGCATGCATCCTCCTCCGCCATAGAGCCTTCTTGCCCGAGGCGCCGGAGGGGCACAAGCGCGCACAAAAAAAGCCCGCGTGAACGACACGCGGGCTCAAGGCTCAGGAGGAATTCCGAAGCGGACGACGCCGGCCGCCCGGAGGCGGCCGGCGAAGAGAGATGGCTCAGCTGTGATAGGCCGCTTCGCCGTGGGCGGTGATGTCGAGACCCTCGCGCTCGGCCTCGACCGGCACGCGCAGGCCGATCACGAGATCGACGATCTTGTAGAGGATCGCCGAGCCGATGCCCGACCACAGGATGGTGACGCCGACCGCCTTGAGCTGGGCGATGACCTGCGTGGCGTAGCCCGGGAAGGTCGCCGCGAAGTCCGGGGTCGAGTAGTCGACGATGCCGGCGCCGCCGAGCGAGGGCGAGACCAGGATGCCGGTCGCGATGGCGCCGACGATGCCGCCGACGCCATGGACGCCGAACACGTCGAGGCTGTCGTCATAGCCGAGGGCGTTCTTCACGGTGGTCACGAAGAACACGCAGATCGGGGAGACGATGAGGCCGAGGATGATCGAGCCCATCGGGCCGGCGAAGCCGCAGGCCGGGGTGACGGCGACGAGGCCGGCGACGGCGCCCGAGATGATGCCGAGGAGGCTCGGCTTACCCTTGATCGCCCATTCGACGAACATCCACGACACCGAGGCGGCGGCGGTGGCGAGCAGGGTGTTGATCGCGGCGAGCGCGGCGCCACCGTTCGATTCGAGGTTCGAACCGGCGTTGAAGCCGAACCAGCCGACCCACAGCAGGGCGGCGCCGACCATGGAGAGGGTGAGCGAGTGCGGCGGCAGCGGCTCCTTGCCGTAGCCCACGCGCTTGCCGATCAGGATGCAGCCGACGAGGCCGGCCATACCGGCGTTGATGTGCACGACGGTGCCGCCGGCGAAGTCGAGCGCGCCGAACGAGAAGATCAGGCCGGCCGGATCGGCGTAGGCGCTCGGGCCGCCCCAGAACCACACCATGTGGGCCATCGGGAAGTAGATGAAGGTCGCCCACAGGGCGATGAACAGCAGCAGCGCCGAGAACTTGATGCGCTCGGCGAAGGCGCCGACGATCAGGGCCGGGGTGATGGCCGCGAAGGTGCCCTGGAAGAAGATGTAGACGAACTCGGGGATCACCACGCCCTTCGAGAAGGTCTCGACGGTCGACGACGGCGTGATGCCGGCGAGGAAGGCCTTGGAGAAGCCGCCGATGAAGGAGTTGAGACCGCCGCCGGCGGTGAAGGTCAGCGAGTAGCCGTAGACCGCCCACAGCACCAGCACCATCGAGGTGATGGCGAAGCACTGGCTGAGCATGGAGGCCATGTTCTTGGTGCGCACGAGGCCGCCGTAGAACAGCGCGAGGCCGGGCACCGACATCATCAGAACGAGGACGCTCGAAATCAGCATCCAGCTCGTGTCGCCCTTGTCCGGGGTCGGAACCGCCGGCGCGGCCGGTGTCGTCTGCGCATAGGCCGTTCCGGCGGCGAGGAGACAAAGCGCCGCTGCGGGTAGGACCCGGCGCGCGATGGCGTCAATCTTCATGAGGGAAATCTCCTGAGAGACAAGGTCAAAAGGCGGGAGGATCAGAGGGCGTCGACGTCGGTCTCGCCGGTCCGGATGCGGACGGCCTGATCGACGCTGAAGACGAACACCTTGCCGTCACCGATCTGGCCGGTCTTCGCGGCCCCGACGATCGCCTCGA
Organism: Segnochrobactrum spirostomi; assembly: GCF_009600605.1. Classification (GTDB taxonomy): domain Bacteria; phylum Pseudomonadota; class Alphaproteobacteria; order Rhizobiales; family Segnochrobactraceae; genus Segnochrobactrum; species Segnochrobactrum spirostomi. The sequence goes on from NZ_VWNA01000001.1 coordinate 1,579,191, forward strand.
CCGTCTTGTCGACGGCTTCGGTCGGCACGACGACCTCGATCTTGAGCTTCGGCAGCAGCGTCACGGCGTATTCGGCGCCGCGGTAGATCTCGGTGTGACCCTTCTGCCGTCCGTAGCCTTTGACTTCGGTGACCGTCAGGCCCTGGACGCCGATGCTCGTGAGGGCCTCGCGGACCTCTTCGAGCTTGAACGGCTTGATGACCGCCATCACGATTTTCATGAACTATCCCTGCTCGCCTCGTGGTCGGGGCCTCACAGCCCGTGCACCTCCCCAATCAAATCGCGTGCCAACACGGGGCGTTCGGGAACCGGGGCGTGTGCGGGGGATTGAAAAAGGTTAACGGAGAGACGGCTCGCGATGCGGAGCGGACTATCGTCAGTCGGCTCTTTCCAAAGCCACGAAGGCGGCCGCCCTCTTCTCCCCGCAGGGGAGAAGGTGCCCCGAAGGGGCGGATGAGGGGTCTAAGAACTCAGAAAATCTGGGAAATTCGGCGATGCTCGGGGGATTCGGCCCCTCATCCGGCCCTGTCGGGCCACCTTCTCCCCGCTCGCGGGGAGAAGGGAGCGGAGAGGCCGAGTTCGGAAACGACCTCAGGCGAGCCGAAAGACGACGAGGCGAGCTCGCCGCCGCTCAGAGGGCGTCGTGATCGGTCTCGCCGGTACGGATGCGCACCGCGCGGTCGATGTCGTGGACGAAGATTTTGCCGTCGCCGATATGGCCGGTCCGGGCGCTCGCGGTGATGGCGGAAACGACCGCGTCGACCCGTTCCGCGGGCACCACCACCTCGACGCGGAGCTTCGGGATGAACGACACCGAATATTCCGCACCGCGGTAGATCTCGGTATGGCCGCGCTGGCGTCCGTGACCCTTCACCTCGGTGATGGTCAGGCCCTCCAGGCCGAGCCCACTCAAGGCATCACGCACTTCCGTGAGCTTGAACGGCTTGATGATGGCGATGACGATCTTCATCGGCCGTTTCCCCCGGACGCGTCGAATCGAGCCTTCCCTTTATCCTAGGGGAGCCTGCGTCTTGTGCAATGCATTGCTGCGCATTTGGCGCACGAGAGGCGTTCATCACCGAATTTGCTCAAATATTAGGCGAACGTTCGTTTCGTGGGCAGGCCCGTCACGGCTTCGCCGCTCAATCGCCGCGGATCAGCCCCTCCTGCACCGCCGATGCGACGAGGCGCCCCGCACGATCGAACACAAGCCCGCGATTGTAGCCGCGGGCGCCGCCGGAGGTCGGGCTGTCCTGGTGGTAGAGCAGCCAGTCGTCGGCCCGGAAGGGACGGTGGAACCACATCGCATGGTCGAGGCTCGCCACTTCGAGATCGGGATCGAGCGGCGGCCGGCCGTGGGCGAACAGCGAGGTGTCGAGCAGCGTCACGTCGGATGCATAGGCGAGCGCGCAGCGGTGGATTGCCGGATCGTCCGGCAGCCGCCCATTGATCCGCACCCAGATGTCCTGCACCGGCGCGAGGGGCTCCCGCGTCGTGTAGTGCTTGAGGTCGACGGGGCGCAGATCGACGAGCCGGTCGCGCTTGAAAAAGGTGCGCACGAAGGGATGCAGCGTGTCGAGATAGGGCGCCAGCGCGTCGCGCAAGGGCGCGAGCGTCTCCGGCGGCGGCACGGCGGGCATCGCGACCTGGTGTTCGAGCCCCGGCTCCTCGATGTGGAAGGAGGCCGACATCGCGAAGATCGGCCGGCCGTGCTGGACCGCGATCACCCGACGGGTGGTGAAGCTGCGGCCGTCGCGCAGCCGCTCGACCTCGTAGACGATCGGGACAGTGGGATCGCCGGGTCGGATGAAGTAGGCGTGGAGGGAATGGGCGTTGCGCCCTTCAACGGTTCGCGAGGCGGCGACCAGCGCCTGGCCGATCACCTGCCCGCCGAACACCCGCTGCCAGCCGTCCTGCGGGCTTGTGCCGCGATAGAGATTCTCCTCGATCGGCTCGAGATTGAGGATGGAGAGCAGTCGGGCGAGTTCCGCGGGCGCGCTCGCCCCCTCGAGATCCTCGGCCTTGCTCGGTCCCTCTTGGTTCGGCGCGTCGCCCATCATGCTCACTCCGTACTCACTGCCATCGCCCCGTGCCGCAGGCAGACGCGGCGGAACCGCGCGGGGGGCCCGCCGGCGATGTCATCCACCGCCCATGGCGTTATATGACGCTTGGTACGGCAAGCCGAGGATCATGCAATGGCCTTCACCCCCCGCTCCGTCGCGGCTCCGGCCGCGGGCGACACCATCGCCGACGTCTCGATCGTCGGCGGCGGTACCGTGGGCCTCGTCACGGCCCTCGCCGTCCGCCATGCCGACCCGAACGCCTCCGTCGTCCTGATCGACGCCCGCCCGCCCGGCCCCTACAAGGACGAGCGCGCCTCGGCGATCGCCGCCGCGGTGCGCCGCATGCTGACCCGTCTCGGCGCCTGGGACGCGATCGAGGGCGAGGCCGAGCCGATCCGCGACATGATCGTGACGGACAGCCGCCTGCGCGACACCGTCCGCCCCGTCTTCCTCACCTTCGGCGGCGACGTCGAACCGGGCGAGCCGTTCGCCCACATGGTGCCGAACGCGGTGATGCTGGACGCGCTCGCGGGCGCAGCCGAGCGGGCCGGCGTGCGGACGATCGCGCCGGCGACGGTCGACGACTTCACCGTGGACGGCGCCGTCGCCACGCTCCACTTCACCGGCGGCGACACCCTGCGCACCCGGCTCCTCGTCGCCGCCGACGGGGTGCGCTCGCGGCTGCGCGGGCTCGCCGGCATCGGCGTGGTGCGCAGCGACTACAATCAGTCGGCAATCGTCACCACCGTCGCCCACGAGCGGCCGCACGAGGGCCGCGCCGTCGAGCATTTCCTGCCCCACGGGCCGTTCGCCATCCTGCCGCTCACCGGCAACCGTTCCTCCCTGGTCTGGACCGAGCGCCGCGCCGAGGCCGAGCGCCTCATCGCGCTGGAAGACTTCACCTTCGAGACGGAACTCGAGCGCCGCTTCGGCCGCGAACTCGGCGCCATCAGCCTCGCCGGGCCGCGCCACGCCTATCCGCTCGGCATCAGCCTCGCCCGCGCCTTCGTGGCGCCGCGCTTCGCCCTCGTGGGCGACGCCGCCCACGGCATCCACCCGATCGCCGGCCAGGGCCTCAACATGGGCTTCCGCGACGCCGCGGCGCTCGCCGAAGTGCTCGTCGACGCGCGCCGCCTCGGGCTCGACCCCGGCGCGCTCGACATTCTGAAGCGTTACGAATCCTGGCGGCGGTTCGACACCGTCGAGATGGGCTTCACCACGGACGTGCTGAACCGGCTGTTCCGCACCGACATCGGCCTCGTGCGGCAGGTGCGCGATATCGGGCTCGGGCTGGTGGACCGCCTGCCGCCGCTCAAGAAGCACTTCATTCGCGAGGCGGCCGGCCTTGGCGGCGCCGACATCCCCCGCCTGATGCGCGGCGAGGCGATCTGAAATCAGGCGGCGTCGACGCGGCGCCCGCCCCCCGCGAGCGCCCGGCCGACGGCACGGCGGATGTCGCTCAGGGTGAAGGGTTTCATGACGAGATCCTGGATCACCGCGCGCAGATCCTCGGCCGCCTCGCGCTGCTCGGCATAGCCGGTCATCAGCACGATCGGCAGGTCCGGCAGGCGGGCGCGGGCGGCATGGGCGAGCGCGATGCCGTCCATCTCCGGCATGGTGATGTCGCTGACGAGCAGGTCGAAGCCGCGCTCGAGGTTGGTCAGGGCCTCCATGGCGTGGACGCCGTCGCTTGCCTCGATGACCGCATGGCCGTCGAGTTCGAGTGCCCGTCGAACGAACGTGCGGACGGAATCGTCGTCCTCCGTGATCAGGATGCGCGCCATCCCCGTACTCCCTCGCTGCGGGGTTTCGCCCCGCCGCCTTCGTGCTCATCCGCGCCGCCATCTCGGCGCGGGGGCGATTGCCGCCCGTCGAGACGACGTTGCGACCGCGGATGTTAACGCTCACCGAATCGTGCGGGTTGCGTCGCCCCGGGATGGCGCCCGATCCGCCGATCGCCCGGGGCAGCGTTAACGCCCGTTCAACGCGATCGGCGCAATCGTGACGGCCTCGCCTGCCGGCCTCGCCCACCGCCCGGCGATGCGCTATCTGTGCCGTCCGACGTCCGTGCCGAGCCGAAGGACCCGCCGCCGCGCCCCCGTCCGCTTCACCGGAGAGAATGTTTGATCCGCTTCGAGAATGTCGGCCTGCGTTACGGAATGGGACAGGAGGTCCTCAAGGACCTCAGTTTCCATATTCCGCCGCGGTCCTTCCAGTTCCTCACCGGCCCATCTGGAGCCGGCAAGACGACGCTGATCCGCCTCCTGTTCCTGTCGCTGAAGCCGACGCGCGGCCTGATCCGCGTGTTCGGGCGCGACATCTCCACCATCGCGCCGCGCGAATTTCCGGCGCTGCGGCGGCGCATCGGCGTCGTGTTCCAGGATTTCCGCCTGCTCGACCACCTCACCACCTACGAGAACGTGGCGCTTCCCTTGCGCGTGCTCGGCCGCACAGACGCCGATTATCGCCACGACGTGGTGGAACTGCTGCGCTGGGTCGGGCTCGGCGATCGCATCAACGCCTTCCCGCCGGTGCTCTCGGGCGGTGAGAAGCAACGTGTGGCGATCGCCCGCGCCCTCATCACCCAGCCGGAGGTGCTGCTCGCCGACGAGCCGACCGGCAATGTCGATCCGCCGCTCGCCCGCCGGCTCTTACGCCTCTTCCTCGAACTCAATCGGCTCGGCACCGCGGTCGTCATCGCGACCCACGATATCGGCCTTATGGATCAGGTCGACGCCCGGCGCCTCGTGATCGCCGATGGCCGCGTCGAGGTGTCGGAATGAGCGGCGGCGCCCGCAAGGCCGCGAAGACCGCCGCGCCGCGCAAGGCCGCCGCCACAGGTGACGCAGGCCGATCGCGCGCGGCGCGGCGCGCCGTCGCCCCGACGACCCCGATCGTGCCGCCGTCTTCCGTCGCCGGCCGCGCGCTCGTCACCGTCGTTGCGATCATGAGCTTCCTCGCCTGCCTCACCATCGCCGGCGTCCTCGTCGTGCGCACCGCGGCGGCCGGCTGGGAGACCGATCTGCGCCGCGAGGTGACAATCCAGGTTCGCCCCATCGACGGCGTCGATATGGGTGCCGCGCTCGACCGCGCCGTCTCGATCGCGGAATCCGCGCCCGGCATCGGCACCGTGCGCACCCTCTCCGCCGACGAAACGCGCGGCCTGCTCGCGCCTTGGCTCGGTTCCGGCCTCGACATCGATGCCCTGCCGGTGCCCCGCCTCATCTCGGTCACCGTGGCTGATCCCACCAAGACGGACCTGCCGGCGCTCGGCCGGGACCTTGCGGCGGAGGTCAAGGGCGCGAGCCTCGACGACCATTCGTCGTGGACCGAGCACATGGCCTCGATGGCGAACAGCGTCGTCGTCGCCGGGCTCGGGGTGCTCGCTCTGGTGCTGACCGCGATGATCCTGTGCGTCGTGTTCGCGACGCGTGCCGCGATGGCGGCGAACCGCGAGATCGTCGAGGTGCTGCATCTCGTCGGCGCCGAGAACCGCTTCGTCGCCCGTGAATTCGAGCGACATTTCCTGCGCCTCGGCTTGACCGGCGGGGCGCTCGGCGGCGGGGCGGCGATCGTCACCTTCCTCATCCTCGCGCTCTTGCAGCGCGCCGGCGCCGGAACCGCGGAGGCGGATCAGGCCCGCGCCCTGTTCGGCGGGATCGGCATCGGATGGTCGGGCTATGCCGCAACCATTCTCGTCACCGCGGCGGTGGCGCTTCTCACCGCGCTGACCTCGCGGATTTCCGTGGTGCGGCACCTGTCGCGCATGCTCTGAGGCGGCAGCCCCTCGGGCCCTGAATTCGCCACGGACCGGCCCTCGTCAGCCCCAGATTTCTGCGTTAGCTTGAGATCATGGCGGTTAACGAGTCGCACACTTCCTCGTCCGCCGTGCGGGCGATGGCATCTTCCGAGGCGGCGACCCTCAAAGCCGCCCCCGGTCTTGCGTCCGCCTCATGGCAATCGAGCGCTTGGACATCGAGCCCGTCCCGCCGGGACGCGGGGGCCCGACGTTCGGCTTGGCGGCTGCCATTCTTCCGCCGCGCGCCGCGGGAAACCCCGCAGCACGCCGCGGCCGACGGTCCTGCCCCCGTGCGCCGCCGCCCGGGCCGTATGATCGCCCTTGCCGCCGTGCTCGCCGCGGTGTCGGCGGTCGGCTTCGACTTCGCCTCGTTCGTGAGAACCGTGACGAGCGCACCGCCGCCCGCAACGACGCGCGCAGACGCGATCGTCGTGCTGACCGGCGGCGCCGCCCGCATCCCCTACGCCCTCGATCTTCTCAAGGACGGCCGGGCCGAGCGGATGCTGATCTCCGGCGTCGATCCGCGCGTCAGCGAGAACGCCGTCCTGTCGCGCCTCGCCCCCGTCGCGCGCTTCCTCGCCGGCTGCTGCATCGATTTCGGGCGCGAGGCGTCGAACACGGTGGGCAATGCCGCCGAGGCCCGCAAATGGGCCGAGGAGAAGGGCTTCCACTCCCTCTTCGTCGTCACCAGCGCCTATCACATCCCCCGCTCGCTCGCCGAGTTCGGCGACGCCCTGCCGGGCCGGACGCTGATCCCCTACCCGGTCGCCCGGCCGGGCCTCGATCTCGATCGGTGGTACGAGCGCCCGGAGACGATCCGGCTCGTGATCTCGGAATATCTGAAGTTCACCCTCGTGCGGGCTCGCCTCCTCGCCGAACGCCTGGGCCTCGCCAGCCCCGCCTCGGTGTCGCAGGCCGCCGGCGTCATTCCTCACAAGCCCGGCCCGGCCTGATCTCGGCACCCCCCCAGCCGTCGCCCGAGCAATCCTGCAGGCCGGGTGCGGTCGGGCGCTTGTCAGCGCCGTGCCGCCCGCCTATCCAAGGCCGGTGCCGCAGGCACGGGTTCGGTCGGCTCCGGCCGGCGGACCGCGATTTCCTTCCGTCCCGCTCCAGGATTGTCTCCCGTGCTGGTGGTCCGCTCGCTGCTGTTCGGTGCCGTCTTCTACACCGTGCTGATCGGCTATCTTCTGATCACCTGGCCGGCCTACTTCCTGCCGCGGCGTCTGTCCTGGCGGGTGGTGATTTCGTGGGCGCGGGTCAGCCTTTGGCTGCAACGGGTCATCGTGGGGACGAAGGTCACCTATCGCGGCGTCGAAAACCTGCCGGCCGGCGGCTATCTGGTGGCGTCCAAGCATCAGGCGATGTGGGAGACCTTCGCGCTTATCCCCTGCTTCCCCTACGCGACCTTCGTGCTCAAGAAGGAGCTCATGAAGATCCCGATCTTCGGCTGGGCGATGAAGCGGATGGGAATGATCGCGGTCGATCGCGAGGCGGGGCGCAAGGCGCTCGTCGGCATGGCCGCGGATTCCCGCGCGGCGGTCGCGCGAGGCGAGCAGGTCATCATCTTTCCGGAGGGAACGCGGCAGGTGCCGGGCGCGGCGCCCGACTACAAGCCGGGCATCGCCCTGCTCTACCGCGACCTCGGCGTTCCCTGCGTGCCGGTCGCGCTCAATTCCGGGCTCTATTGGCCGCGACGCACCAACCTGCGCCATCCCGGCACGATCGTGGTCGAATTCCTGCCGCCGATCCCGCCGGGCCTGCCGCGCGCCGACTTCATGGCGCGCCTCGAGGCTGACATCGAGACGGCGAGCCGCCAGCTCGTGGCGGAGGCCGCAGCCTCGCCCAATCCGCCGCCGATCCCGCTGGTCGCGCGGGAGGACGCTCAGGCGAAGCTGTAGCCCGCCTTGCGCAGCGCCTCGTGGGTGCGGTCGAGATCGTCGGCCTTCACCAGCAGATGGTCGCCGTCATAGGTCGAGACGAGGAAGATGCCGATCTTCTCCTCGGCGAGCGGCTTGACGATCGCGTAGATGATGCCGGTCTCGTCGAGGCCGAACGGGCCGACGACCTTCATGCAGCGCCAGCCGCGCTCGGTCTGGACGTCGGAGGGCACACGCTTCTCGCGGCAGACGATCGAGAGCTCGTTGTCCGAGCGGCTGACCGAGGTGAAGCCGTCCCCCTCGACCCACTCTGGCACCGGATCGTTCGGTGACAGCCGCGAGATGGCATAAGGACCGGGAAGCTGCTTGAAGACGATCTTCGGAACCATGGCCTTCCTTCGTATCGGGCTCGCCCGGGCGCAAGATAGCGCTGCGGACGATCAACGGCGATAGCACAAAAAGATCGCGGACGGACAAGGGGCCGTTCGGCTCATCCACGGTGGCATATCGCTTGCTTGGCTTCAGCCTGATGTCGGATTCTCTTCGCCTATGCTCGATCTCGCCACGCCTGTTCCCGCCGATCCCCGACCGTCCGCCGGCGCGGACTGCGGCGTTTCGCCGTTCGGTACGGCGGTCGTGACCGAGCCGTCCGCCCTCCGGCTGCCGGATTTCGTGCGGGCGCGCGGCGGCGTGCGGCTCGCCTTCGCGGCCGGCGCGGCGCGCACTTATGCCCACACGGTCGCGGAGCGCGGCTCCTTCCGCGTCCGCATGCCGCGCCTCGCCGCGGGCTGCGAAGCGGTGCTGATCAACACCGGCGGCGGCCTGACCGGCGGCGACCGGATGGAGGTCGAGATTGCCTCGGCGGCGGGCACCGAGGCGGTTGTGACGACGCAGGCAGCGGAGAAGATCTACCGCTCCGACGGACCGGCGACCGAGATCGAGACGACCCTGCGGCTGGACCGGGCGAGCCGGCTCGCCTGGCTGCCGCAGGAGACGATCCTGTTCGACCGCGCCCGGCTCGCCCGCCGGCTGACGATCGAGATGAGCGGGGAGGCGCGCCTCCTCCTCGCCGAATCCATGTTCTTCGGCCGCCGCGCGATGGGCGAGCGGCTGACCGAGGGCGTCTTCCACGACCGCTGGCGCCTGCGCCGCGACGGTCGGCTGATCTTCGCCGAGGACGTCCGGCTCGACGGGGCGCTCGACGCGCGGCTCGCCCGCGCGGCGATCGGCGCCGGTGCCGTTGCCACGGGCACCATCCTGCTCGCTGCCCCGGAGGCCGAAAGCCGCCTGGAGGAGGCCCGCGCTTTGCTCGCCGACACCCGGCCGGGACCGCCCGTCGAGCGCGCCGCGACCGCCTTCGGCGGGCTCCTCGTCATCCGCCTCGTCTCCGCCGACGCGCAGGCCTTGCGCGATCGGCTCGTTCATGTCGTCGAACATCTGCGCGGGCAGGTCATGCCCCGCTCCTGGTGAAGTCCGGAGGAAACGATGAACCTCTCCCCCCGTGAGAAGGACAAGCTGCTCGTCTCGATGGCGGCCATGGTGGCACGCCGCCGGCTCGAGCGCGGCGTGAAGCTGAACTTTCCCGAAGCCGTCGCCCTCATCACCGATTTCGTCGTTGAAGGCGCCCGCGACGGCCGCTCGGTCGCCGACCTGATGGAGGCCGGCGCGCACGTGCTGACGCCGGATCAGGTGATGGACGGCGTCGCCGAGATGATCCACGACGTCCAGGTCGAGGCGACCTTTCCGGACGGCACCAAGCTCGTCACCGTCCACGACCCGATCCGCGGCGCGCCGGAGACGCTCGTTCCGGGCGCGGTCGAGACCGCCGACGGCGACATCGTCCTCAACGAAGGCCGCGAGACGGTGACGCTGACGGTCTCCAACACCGGCGACCGGCCGATCCAGGTCGGCTCCCATTACCATTTCTACGAGACCAACGCCGCGCTCGCTTTCGACCGCGACAAGGCCCGCGGCATGCGTCTCGACATCGCCGCCGGCACCGCGGTGCGCTTCGAACCGGGGCAGACCCGCGAGGTGACCCTCGTCGCCTATGCCGGCGACCGCAAGGTCTACGGCTTCCGCGGCCAGGTGATGGGGGCGGTCTGATCTGCTAGAGTAAGGAGACTTCGAAATTGTAAGGAGGCCGCCGTGCCCCACTTCACCGCCCGCATGAGTTCCAAGGGCCAGCTCACCGTGCCCGCCAAGGTACGCGAGTTCCTCTCGCTCGAGACCGGCGACATCGTCGATTTTTATATCGACGAGGCGCTCCGCGTCGTGCGGCTCCGCGCCCGCAATGCGGCCTCCGACGGTCTGCTGGGCGCGCTCGTGCCTTTCGTCGGCCAGGCCACGCCCGTGGAGCCGGAAAGCGCCGCGGCGGACCGCGAAGCCTCGCGCGAGGACAGCCGTGTCGCGCAGGATTGGCGCGAGTGGGCAGAGTTCGAAGCGTGGCGGCGGGCACGCCGGACCGGAGAGGCCGCCGAATGATCGGGCTCGACACCAATGTGCTCATCCGCCTCTTCGTAGATGAACCCGACGGCCGGCAGACGGCCGCCGCCCGAGCCCTCTTCCGCGAGACCGCCGAGACCACGCTGCGCATCTCGCTCATCGTCCTCGTCGAGTCGGTGTGGACCCTCCGCAGCCGCTTCGCGGTCGGACGGACCGGGATCGCCACCTTCCTCGCCCATCTGCTCGATCATCCGCGCTTCGACCTCGAAGCGAGGGACTGCGTGGAAGCCGCCTTCGAAGCCTTCGCGACGCAGCGTGCCGATTTCGCAGACTGCCTAATCGAGGCGCTCAACGTTCGTGCCGGCGCCTCGGCAACCTTTACGTTCGATCGCGCTGCGGCTGCCGCGCGCAACCATTTCCGCCTCGTTCCAGCCTGAGGAGCCGCCCATGTCCGCCCGCATCTCGCGCCATGCCTACGCCCACATGTTCGGCCCGACCGTGGGCGACAAGGTGCGGCTCGCCGACACCGACCTCTATATCGAGGTCGAGAAGGACTTCACGATCTACGGCGAGGAGGTGAAGTTCGGCGGCGGCAAGGTGATCCGCGACGGCATGGGCCAGAGCCAGGTGACGAATGCCGCCGGCGCCGCCGACACGGTCATCACCAACGCGCTGATCCTCGACCATTGGGGATCGTGAAGGCGGACGTCGGCCTCAAGAACGGCCGCATCCTGGCGATCGGCAAGGCCGGCAACCCCGACACCCAGCCGGGCGTGACCATCATCATCGGGCCGGGCACCGAGATCATCGCCGGCGAGGGCAGGATCCTCACCGCGGGCGGCTTCGACAGCCACATCCACTTCATCTGCCCGCAGCAGGTGGAGGATGCGCTGATGTCGGGCATCACCACCCTGCTCGGCGGCGGCACCGGCCCGGCGGAAGGCACCAAGGCCACCACCTGCACGCCGGGCCCGTGGCACATCGAAATGATGATGCGTGCCATCGACGGCTTGCCGGTTAACATCGGCATCTCCGGCAAGGGCAACGCCTCGCTCCCGGCGAGCCTGATAGAGATGATCAAAGCCGGGGCCTGTTCGCTGAAACTCCACGAGGACTGGGGTACCACACCGGCGGCAATCGACAATTGCCTCTCGGTCGCCGATGATTACGACATCCAAGTAATGATCCACACCGACACCTTGAACGAATCCGGGTTCGTCGAGGACACCATCGCCGCCTTCAAGGGGCGCACCATCCACGCCTTCCACACCGAGGGTGCCGGCGGTGGCCATGCGCCGGACATCATCAAGGTCGCCGGGCTGCCGAACGTGCTGCCCTCCTCGACCAATCCGACCCGGCCGTTCACGGCGAACACCCTCGACGAGCATCTCGACATGCTGATGGTGTGCCACCATCTCGACCCGTCGATCCCGGAAGACCTCGCCTTCGCCGAAAGCCGCATCCGACAGGAGACGATCGCCGCCGAGGACATCCTCCACGATCTCGGTGCACTCTCGATGATTTCATCGGACAGCCAGGCGATGGGTCGCCTCGGCGAGGTGATCACCCGGACTTGGCAGACCGCCCACAAGATGAAGGTGCAGCGCGGCCGCCTCGCCGGCGAGATCGGCAACGACAATCTGCGCGCCCGCCGCTATGTCGCGAAATACACGATCAACCCGGCGATCGCCCACGGCGTCGCCAAGCACATCGGCTCGATCGAGCCGGGCAAGCTCGCCGATCTGGTGCTGTGGACACCGGCCTTCTTCGGCGTGAAGCCGGACATCGTGCTCAAGGGCGGCGCCATCATCGCGGCCGCGATGGGCGATCCGAACGCCTCGATCCCGACTCCGCAGCCGGTCCATTACCGGCCGATGTTCGGCGCCTTCGGCAAGGCGCTCCAGGCGACGAGCGTGACCTTCACCTCCCAGGCAGCGATCGACGGCGGCCTCGCCGAGCGGCTCGGCCTCGCCAAGGCGCTGGTGGCGGTCGAGAACACCCGCGGCGGCATCTCCAAGAAATCGATGATCCACAACGACGCGACGCCGGACATCCGGGTCGATCCGGAGACCTATCAGGTGACGGCCGACGGCGAACTGCTCGTCTGCGAGCCCGCCCATGTTCTGCCGATGGCGCAGCGCTATTTCCTGTTCTAGGTTCGATGCACCTCCCGCGGTGGTCGCCGACGTGACCGTCCGCGCCGAGGGTGGAGTTTCCGCGATGGCCCAGCCGATCAAGGCCGGCGATACGGCCGGCGCCGACCGAGGCCTCTATTCCCGCGATTTCCACGCCTGGACGAAAGAACAGGCGCGATTGCTGCGTGCGCGTCGTTTCGAGGCGCTCGACCTCGACAACCTTGCCGAGGAGGTCGAGGCGGTGGGACGCAGCGAACGGCGCGAGATCGAGAACCGCCTCCGGGTTCTCGTCGCGCATCTCCTGAAATGGCGCTACCAGCCGGGCGCACGCTCCGCCGGATGGCGCGGCACCATCACCGAACAGCGCGCGCGCCTCTCCCGCGTGCTCGCCGACAGCCCGAGCCTCAGAAGCTTTCCGAGCGAGGCGTTCGATCTCGCCTATCTCTCCGGCCGCCTGCTCGCCGCCAAGGAAACGGGGATGGATTTCACCCTGTTTCCCGAAACGCCCCCCTTTACCATCGATCAGGTTCTCGACGACGGGTATCTGCCCGTGGAACCCGGCCTCTTCGACCCATCCTGAGACGCGATCATGCTCCGTGCCAACGCCGTCGTCCGCAAGCCCGCCGTGAAGCCCGAGCGGATCGCCGATTCCGTGATCCTCGACCACGAGGGCCGCCAGCGCCGCCGCGTGGCGCTCACGACCGAAGGCGGGCTCGAATTCCTGCTCGATCTCGAAAAGCCCAAGGCGCTCGACGATGGCGACGCGGTGAAGCTCGAGGACGGCCGGCTCATCCTCGTCAAGGCGGCCCCGGAGCACCTGCTCGAGATCACGACCGCGACGCCGCTGCGGCTCCTCCGGATCGCGTGGCATATCGGCAACCGCCACACCCCGGCCGAGATCACCGAGGAGGCGATCTACATCGCCGACGACCACGTCCTCGCCGACATGGTGCGCGGCCTCGGCGCCGGCGTCGCGGCGGTGACGCGCCCGTTCCGGCCGGAGCGCGGCGCCTATGGCGGCGGGCACGATCACGGTCATGATCATGGGCACGACCATGGACATGGGCACGCCGCGCACGATCATCATGACCACGCCCACCATGACCATGGCCACCACGACCACGGGGCGCATGGGCATGGACATGAGCATGGGCATACGCACGATCACCACGATCACAGCCAGTGCGGCCATGACCACAGCCACGATCACGACCATCACGGGCATGATCATCCCGGCCACGACCATGGCCCCGGCCACCGTCACGGCTGAGGGGACGACCGCCTGATGCCGGCCGCGCCGCCGATCGAGACCCCGCCGGGCGAGGCGGCCAGCCTGCCGCTGCCGCTCGCGCTGTGGCTCTCTCCCGCCTTTCCGGTCGGGGCCTTCGCCTACAGCCACGGGCTCGAATGGGCAGCCGAGGCAGGCGACGTCCACGATGCCGAAAGCCTCGCCGGCTGGCTCGCGGACATCCTCGCCCACGGCGCGGGACGCAACGACGCCATCCTCGCCGCGGAGGCCTTCCGCGCCGTCGCGGCGGCGGACGACGACCGGCTCGCCGCGGTGGCCGAGCTCGCGGCGGCGCTCGGCGGCAGCGCGGAGCGACGGCTCGAGACGCTGACCCAGGGCGGCGCCTTCGTGGCGACCGCCCGCGCCGCTTGGCCGTGTCCGGCGCTCGACCGGCTCGTCGCGCTCGCCAAGGGCGAGATCGCCTATCCCGTTGCGGTCGCCACCGCGGCGGCGGGCCACGCTCTGCCGATCCGCGCCACCCTCGAAATGCTCGTCACCGGCTTTCTCGGCAACCTCGTCTCCGCCGCCGTGCGCCTCGGCATCGTCGGGCAGACCGATGGGCAGCGCGTGCTGGCCCGCCTTTTGCCCCTGTGCCGCACGGTCGCGGCTGACGCCGAACGGGCGTCGCTCGACGATCTCGGCGGGGCGGTGTTCCGCGCCGATCTTTCCGCCCTTCTCCACGAAACCCAGTACACGAGGCTCTTCCGCTCATGACCCGCTCCGAACACGGGCCCCTGCGCGTCGGCATCGGCGGCCCCGTCGGCTCCGGCAAGACCGCGCTCATGGAGGCGCTCTGCCGCGCGCTCGGCACGAGCTACGATCTCTGTGCCATCACCAACGACATCTACACCAAGGAAGACGCCGAAATCCTGAGCCGGACCGGTGCGCTCCCGGTCGAGCGCATCATGGGTGTCGAGACGGGTGGCTGCCCGCACACGGCGATCCGCGAGGATTGCTCGCTCAATCTCGCCGCGGTCGAGACCATGCGCGGAAAATTCCCCGCGCTCGACCTGATCCTGATCGAATCCGGCGGCGACAATCTCGCCGCGACCTTCTCGCCGGAACTCGCCGACATCACCATCCACGTCATCGACGTGGCGGGCGGCGAGAAGATTCCGCGCAAGGGCGGCCCGGGCATCACCCGCTCCGATCTCCTCGTCATCAACAAGATCGACCTCGCCGAGCATGTCGGAGCGAACCTCGAGGTGATGGAGCGCGACACCCGCCGGATGCGCGGCGAGCGGCCGTTCGTGTTCACGAATCTGCGAGGCGGCAAGGGCGTGGACGTCATCGCGCGCTTCATCGAACGCGCCGGCGGCCTCGCGGCCTAGATCGCGCCGGGGGGCATCCCGACGGCCCCCGGGGCAGCGTCGCCGCGCAGCGGGTGCGGCGTGCAACCCGCGGCATGTGGAAGAGTCCCCGAACCCGGCTGTCCCCGCTCGCATTTGACCGTTTGGACGGATTAATCATTGCCCGGAACGCCTGCACGCGCGTTCAATGGGGAATTCGGAAGCCGCCGGTCGCGATCCCGGCGGCTTTCTCGTCGGGGATATCGGACGATGCGGCTTCTGTTTCTCGGAGATGTGGTGGGGCGCGCCGGGCGCACCGCGGTGACGAACAGGCTTCCGGACCTGGTCGAGCGCTGGTCGCTCGATTTCGTCGTCGTCAACGGCGAGAACGCCGCCGGCGGGTTCGGCATCACCGAGGAGATCACCCAGGAGCTTCTCGACGCCGGGGCCGACGTCGTCACCACCGGCAACCACGTCTGGGATCAGCGCGAGGCCCTCGTCTTCATCGAGCGCCAGCCGCGGCTGTTGCGGCCCGTCAATTATCCCCGCGGCACGCCCGGGCGCGGCGCCAATCTCTTCATCGGCCGCAACGGCGCCCGCGTCCTCGTCATCAACGCCATGGGGCGGGTGTTCATGGACTCCCTCGACGACCCGTTCGCCGGCGTGGCGGCGGAGGTCGCCGCCTGCCCGCTCGGCGAGCAGGCGGACGCGGTCATCGTCGATTTCCACGCCGAGACGACCAGCGAGAAGCAGGCGATGGGCCACTTCCTCGACGGCCGCGTCAGCCTCGTCGTCGGCACCCACACCCACACCCCGACCGCCGATCACCGCATCCTGCCCGAAGGCACCGGCTTCATGACGGATGTCGGAATGTGCGGCGACTACGATTCGGTGATCGGCATGGAGAAGGACGAACCGCTCGGCCGCTTCCTGCGCAAGATCCCGTCGGGCCGCTTCGCGCCGGCGCTCGGCGACGCCACGCTGAGCGGGGTCGCCGTCGAGATCGACGACCGAACCGGCAAGGCGACGAAGATCGGACCGGTGCGGCTCGGAGGGGCGCTGTCTCAAGCAGAACCGGCGTTCTGGGACGCCGCCTGAGCGTCCCCGTCTTCCTTTCGCGCGGCTCAACGCCTATAAGCCGGGTCAAAGCCTGACCCACGCGAAGACGAGACGACCATGGCCGGCCATTCCCAATTTAAGAACATCATGCACAAGAAGGGCGCCGCCGACGCCCGCCGCTCGAAGCTGTTCTCCAAGCTCGCGCGCGAAATCACGGTGGCCGCCAAAACGGGCATGCCCGACCCGAAGATGAACCCCCGGCTGCGTCTCGCCGTGCAGAACGCACGCGCCGAGAACATGCCGAAGGACAACATCGACCGCGCCATCAAGAAGGCGCTGGGCTCGGATTCGGACAATTTCGACGAGATCCGCTACGAGGGCTACGGCCCCGGCGGCGTCGCCGTCATCGTCGAGACCCTGACCGACAACCGCAACCGCACCGCGAGCGCGGTGCGCGCCGCCTTCACCAAGCACGGCGGTGCGCTCGGTGAAACGGGCTCGGTATCGTTCATGTTCGATCGCGTCGGCGAGATCACCTTCAAGCCCGAGGCCGGCTCCGCCGACAAGGTCATGGAAGCCGCCATCGAGGCCGGCGCCGACGACGTCGCCTCCGACGAGGAAAGCCACGTGGTGGTGTGCGCCTTCGGGGCGATCGGCGAGGTCTCGGAAGCCCTCACCGCCGTGCTCGGCGACCCGGAGAGCGTCAAGGTCGTCTGGAAGCCGCAGAACATGGTTCCCGTCGACGAGGAGAAGGCGGAGACGCTCCTGAAGCTCATCGCCCAGCTCGAAGACGACGACGACGTCCAGGCCGTGTTCTCGAACTTCGAAGTGTCGGACGAGATCCTCGCACGCCTGTCGGCCGCCTGAGCCGACGCTCGGCCGGCGTCCCGGGCGCACTTGGGAGCGCTGCCCGCGCCGCTGTCCGGATGCCTATCGATCTCTGGCGAGCATCGGCCTACGATGACCGCATGTTCGGATGCGCGGGGCGCGTGCGCATTTCGTAGGCTTTATGTGCACCTCATGGAAACGCCCCGGGACCGGTAAGTCGCGGGGCGTTTCCGTATGTTTATGCGGTCGCGGGCGTTATTATTGCGCGGCGAGCGTGAGGCACTTGTAGGCGGCCTGGGCCGAGGCCTTGGCGGTGCCGCGGTTGATCGTGCCGGCCATCGCGAGGCTACGCGTGGTGTTGGTCAGCACGCCCTTCACGTCGGCGCCCGGGGCGATCTGCGGCAGCGTTTTGTTAAAGATGACCTGGGATTCCGCCGGCAGCTTGGCGCCGCAGGCCTTGGCCGACTTGACGTCAGCGTGGGCGGCCGACGCGAACGCGAGCGGCAGCGCGAGGCAAGCGAGGCGAACTAAAGATCGTGTGTTCATGGTAGGCCTGTGCACGGTTGGGAGGATTGAGGACGAGAGAGGCGGCGAGCGGATCAGCGCACGCCGACGCGGTTGACGGGTCCGCCGCGATTGACGGCCGACACGCCGGGACCGGCCGCACCGACGCCTGGCGTCGCAGCCGCCCGCGCCGCCGGCTTCGCGACGCAGCCAACGGGATAGCCCGGACGGGTGCAGTGCACCGCGGCGCGCGCGGCCGGTGCCGGACGGGCGACGCACCCCTTCGGCACACCGGCCGTCTTGCAATAAACCGCCGCCGCAGCGCGCGGCACCACCGGGAAGGCGAATCCGGTACCGATCAGTGCCACCGTGGCGGCGATGAGAGAGACGGCCTTAAACTTGCTTCCGATCATGCTATTCCCTTCGCGGACTGCCGCGCTTAAAGGCACGATGCCCAAGCTTGGTGCCCTCTCATGACGGGCGTATCAATGACGAAGATTGGATCGATCCTGTGGCGGATGAGATCGCGAGGTCGATCGATTCGCGGGAGGTGCGCGCGTTGAGCGCTCAGGCCTATCCCGACGACCTGCCTGACGGTCCGGTGATCGATCGCGCCGAGGTCGATAGGCTCGTGTGCCATCCGGATATAGATCGAGCCATTACCGTATCGGCCAAGACGATCGTCGAGATGCACCGGGGTCACTGGGTGATGAACCGGCTCGTCAGCGACCGCGGCCGATTCGTGCTCGCGACCATGATGACGGAGCTGCACTTCCGCGAGGGCAAGGGCGGCGGCTTCACCGCGGCACGGTTGCGCGATCTGGCGATCGCGGAGGCCGTGTGCAGTCCCGGCCGTGTCACGGCGTTCATCGCCGCAATGCGGCTCGTCGGCTTCCTCCGGCCGGCACCGTCGGCGGACCGCCGCGCCAAGCGCCTCGTCCCGACCACGCAATTCATCGATCTCCAGCGGGAGCGCATGACGGGGATGTTCTTGGCACGCGCCATCGTGCGTCCCCACGA
The DNA here is from genome assembly GCF_009600605.1 of Segnochrobactrum spirostomi. Taxonomy (GTDB): domain Bacteria; phylum Pseudomonadota; class Alphaproteobacteria; order Rhizobiales; family Segnochrobactraceae; genus Segnochrobactrum; species Segnochrobactrum spirostomi. Next base: position 1,597,498 of record NZ_VWNA01000001.1, read on the forward strand.
CGATGTGGCGGCCCTGGAGGACCCCTGGGTGCTCGGCGGCATGATGAGTTTCATGCTGAAGCGCTACGTGCAGGGGTTCAGGATCGCGATCGAGGTCCCGGCCTTGCGGCACGTGATGGACCGTGACGTCGGGATTCCGTTGACGCTCTGCGTCGTCCTCAATGATCTCGAGGGCCGCCAGAGCAACATCGCCCCGCTCGCCCGGCGCTTCTCGGTGTCGCGCTCGCACGTGCTGACCGTCATCCGCGAACTCTCCGCGGAGAACCTGATCGAACAGAGCAGCGCCCGCGGCGGCTTTCGCGGCACGCCCCTCCTCTTGGAGGCCGCGCGGCGCTTCTTCGCGACCGCCTACCTGTTGCAGGAGGAGGGCATCGTCCACGCCAAGGCCTGGGCGGCACGGGCGGATCGGTCGGGAGAGATCGCCGCAGCGGAGCCTCCCGCGGTCAAATCCGCTTCCGCACCTCGAAGGTGAGCGCGGTGCCGTCGCGCGTCACGAGGCGGGCGGCATGGCCGTCCTCCCGGCAGGCGTGGGGAATGTCCACCGCCGCGAGCGGATCGTTCACCCGGATGACGAGACGCGATCCGGCGGCGGCCTCCGCGAGCGCCGCCCGCATCCGCATCACCGGAAGCGGACAGCGTAAGCCGAGGAGATCGAGGAGTGGCGCGTCGGCCTGCATCTCCGCGGCGCTTTCATCCCACACGCCGTCCCGGGTCTCGTTACCGCTCATCCGTTCCTCATCCCGACCGCCGCCTAGCCCACCTTCCGACCGCGCACACCGAGGCCGCGGGTTGACGCCGGCGCCGGCCCCGCTTATGCGCGGCGAAGGCCGGCTCTGATCAAGGCCCTCGTGCCGGCCCGGCGAGCCCTCCGGTCACCCGCCGCCGCAGCGGAGCAATCCATGTATCGTGCCGTGACCCGCAACATCGAGATCACCGTGGCCCCGCGCTATGTCGCGGACGAGTCCGCGCCGGACGACGGCCGCTGGTTCTGGGCCTACAAGATCGAGATCGTCAACCGCGGCGACGAGACGGTGCACTTGCGCAGCCGCCATTGGATCATCACCGACGCCACCGGCGCCGTGCAAGTGGTGCGCGGGGCGGGTGTCGTTGGCGAGCAGCCGGTCATCCAGCCGGGCGGGCGCTACAGCTATACCTCGGGCTGCCCGCTCGGCACGCCCTCCGGCATCATGGTCGGCACCTACCGGATGGAGACGCCGAGCGGCGAGAGCTTCGACGTGGAGATCCCCGCCTTCTCCCTCGACATGCCTGGCGCACGCCGAACCCTGAATTGACGGCGCACGACGGCGTGTTCGAAGGTCGTCACAAAAAGCCGCGCGCTCGCCGCGCCTCGGTCTCGACACTGCCGAGATCATCCCCGAAGGTCGCCCGACTTCGGACAAGGGGACTGGGTTTCGAGGGGCGCGCTCGGCGACGGGCCAGGCGGACTGAGGCTGCGACGGGAACCGTCGGTCCCGCTTCGCCGTTGGCGATTCGGGTCGCGCACCGAAACCGCTCCGAGAAGGCGCATCGCGCCGGCCCGCCCACGCCTTTTCCCGGGCCGGCGGTCCGGGACGGGCGACGAGACGAGACGTTTGAACGACACGTTGTGGATGGCGGGCGGACTTGTGCCGGACGGCTCGAATCGTCTTCACAGACCCTCGCCGTAGCCGGCCTGAGGCAGGCTGCCGCCGGAGATCTGAGCCATGAATGCGAACCGGTCCCGGCGGGATCACCGCCTCGATTTCTGGCGCGGCCTCGCGCTGGCGATGATCTTCATCGATCACATCCCCGGCAACATCTTCGAGAACGTCACGCTGCGGAACTTCGGCGTCTCCGACAATGCCGAGGTGTTCGTGTTCCTGTCCGGCTTCTCGGCCTCGATCGCCTATTTCAGCAAATACATGGGCGGCAATCCGGTGTTCGCCAGCGTCCGGGTCTGGCAGCGCACGGGCAAGCTCTACCTCGCCCACATCGTGACCATCATGGGCGCGGTCGCGCTCTTCTTCGGCGCGGCGATCTGGTTCGCCGACCCGCATTGGACCAAGGTGAACGGCCTAGACCTCCTGCTGCGCGACCCCGTGCACGCTTTGGTCGGGCTTTCGACCCTCACCTTCCAGGTCGGCTATTTCAACATCCTGCCGCTCTACATCGTCCTGCTCGCGGCGACACCGCTCCTGATGTGGATCGCCTCGCGCAACCTTTGGACCGCGCTCGCCCTGTCGCTCATCCTCTACGTCGCCGGCAAGACATTCGGCTGGAGCCTGCCGAACGTGCCGTCCGAGGGCTATTGGTTCTTCGATCCGATCGCCTGGCAGCTTCTCTTCACCATCGGCTTCGTCGCCGGCACGCTCTACAAGGCCGGCCAGCCGGTGCCGTTTCACCGGCTCGCTTATGCCGGCGCGGTTGCCGTGCTCGTCGCCGGGTTCGCCATCCAGCGCTTCTCGCTCTATCCGGCAGACGACGCGCTGCCGCTGCCGACCTGGCTCTTCACCTTCGACAAGAACGGCCTCGCCCTGCCCCGGCTCCTGCATGCGCTGGCGCTGATCTACGTCGTCGCCAACCTGCCGTTCGACTGGATCGATCGGAAGATCATGCAGAGCGGGGCGACCAACCCGCTCGCCCGCATGGGTCGTCACTCGCTGCCGGTGTTCTGCACCGGCTCGCTGCTCGCCGTCGTGGGACAGGTGCTGGAGCGGGAGAGCGGCGGCGGCCTTGCGGTCGACGTGACGCTCGTCGGCGTCGGCCTCCTGATCCACGTTGGCCTCGCCATGTGGCTCGACCTCTGGAAGGAGATCACTGCGCCGCGTGACGCCGCGAAGGGCGCGACCGCCGGTGTGCCGGGCGCCGCGGCATCGCGCTCGACGTGACCCGAACAACGGTTCGGGGCGGCCGAAGGAACACGGCCGTACACCCGATGCGGTGACCGCCTGCCCGAATCCCGCCTAAGACGAGCGGCACCCCCAGCGGACCGGGGCCGACAATCGTCGTCTGGTGTCGGAAGGTCAGGTGCGGTCGGCGGCCGACAAGGTGAACGGTGCGGTCGGCCGAGGATGCCACGTCGCAGCGGCACCGGCCGCCAGCGAGAGGCAGATGGCGGCGACCAGCGCCGAGGCGATCGTCACGCCGAGAAGATCGTTGGCACGCATGATCGAGGCTCCCGCAGAGCGCGGCGCATCTCGCCATGCTGCTCTGCCTGATTCGCTCCCGATCACCAGATTAGCCGGCACTTTGTCGAAGCTGCGATTCTTCCGTGTCGCAACCGTGGCGAGACGGCAGATCGAACGACGTGCGTCGTGCTCCCCCGAGAGGGAGGTCGAACGCGGCGGCGCGCCGCGCTCGACCCTGGCTCAGTGCAGCGAGACGGGCTGCTCCAGACGCGTGATCTCTTCCTTGAGCTGAAGCTTGCGACGCTTCAGGGCCGTGATGGTGAGTGTATCGACGCTCGTCGGGCGGGCCTGGGCCTCCGCCAACTCGCGCTCCAATGCGGCATGGCGCCGGTGCAGCTCGTTCAAGTGCGATTCGACCGACATGAGCACCTCCTCGCGTGGGTCTATCCAACGCACGAAGTCTGCCATGAAAGCATGAGCCTGTCGAAGCCGAATGACACCATTACGACAGTGAAGACTTCACGCTTTGCGATGGGCGCGGCCCTCCAACCGGAGGCGCGGACGTGGTAGAAGGATGCCACGTGTTCGTGCATGTTCCGCCGGCCGGCGCCAGGAGCCCGGTGTCGGCGGTTCTGTGGCTTATCTCGCGGATGGGGTTGTCGGACGTGACAGGGCGGAAGGCGGCACGCGGCCGTCGGGAGTACGAGGCAACCGCAGCATGACCGACGAAGAGGAGATGGCGGTTCGGCACGAACTGGCCCGCCTGCGTCAGGAACACCGCGATCTCGACGCCGCAATCGCGGCGCTCGCGGCGAGCACTCACGCCGATTTCATCCAGGTGCAGCGCCTGAAGAAGCGCAAGCTCGCGCTCAAGGACCGCATCGGCTTCCTGGAAGATCAAATCCTGCCCGACATCATCGCCTGAGATCAGGCGGCACCGCCTCGACGCGTCCCCCTGCTGCTTCGTCTCGCCGCTTCGTCTTGCGAACCGCGACCCTTTCCGCTAATGGCCCGTTTTCGCCGCCGTGGGCCGGCGCGCGACCCCTTCGAGAGAGAGGCTGAGGCGCCAATGGCCGACACCGCGCCGCCGGTTGCGATCATCATGGGCTCGACGTCGGATTGGCCGACGATGCGCCACGCGGCGGACACGCTGGCGGCGCTCGGCGTCGAGCACGACGTCCGCATCGTCTCCGCCCACCGCACCCCAGACCGCATGTACGCCTTCGCCAAGGACGCCCGCGCGCGCGGCGTCAAGGTGATCGTGGCGGGTGCCGGCGGCGCCGCCCACCTGCCCGGCATGGTCGCGGCCCTGACGAGCCTGCCGGTGTTCGGCGTGCCGGTCGAATCCCACGCTCTGTCGGGACAGGACAGCCTTCTTTCCATCGTCCAGATGCCCGCCGGCATTCCGGTGGGGACCCTCGCCATCGGCAAGGCCGGGGCCGTCAATGCCGGGCTCCTTGCCGCAGCGGTGCTGGCGCTCTCCGATCCGGCGCTCGCCGCGCGGCTCGACGCCTGGCGGCAGGCCCGCACCGACGCCGTTCCCGACCGCCCGGAGACCGAAGCATGACGAGCGGCAACGTGACGACGAGCGTCTCGGACGGTTCGATCGTGCTGCGCCCCGGCGCGACCCTCGGCATCCTGGGCGGTGGCCAGCTCGGCCGCATGATCGCCCTCGCCGCAGCCCGGCTCGGGCTCGCGGTCCATGTCTATTGTCCAGATCCCGCCTCCCCCGCCTTCGACGTGGCGCGGGCGAAGACGATCGCCGGCTACGAGGACGAGGCGGCGCTCGCCGCCTTCGCCGCGGCGGTCGACGTCGTGACCTACGAATTCGAGAACGTGCCGGAGCGCACCGCCGCGGTGCTGACCGAGCGCGTCGCGGTGCGACCCGGCGCCCGGTCGCTGGCGATCTCCCAGGACCGCTTCGCCGAGAAGACCTTCCTGTCCGATCTCGGCATCCCGGTCGCGCCCTTCGCGGCGGTCGACGGCGTCGAGGATCTCGTCCGCGCGGTCGAGACGATCGGCCTCCCCGCGATCCTCAAGACGCGGCGCTTCGGCTACGACGGCAAGGGGCAGATCACCCTCAAGCCCGGCTTCGACCCGCAGGCCGCGTACGACGCGATCGGCCGGGCACCGGCGATCCTCGAGGGCTTCGTGCCGTTCGCGCTCGAATGTTCGGTGATTCTGGCGCGCGGGCTCGACGGCGCGGTCGAAGCGTTCGACATCGCCGAGAACCGCCACGAGAACCACATCCTGAAGCGCACCCGCGTGCCGGCCGCGATCTCGCCCGAGACCGAGCGGCGGGCCCGCGCCCTCGGCGCCCAGGTCGCCCATGCGCTCGACCATGTGGGCGTGCTCGCGGTGGAGCTCTTCCTCGTCCGCGACGCGGCCGGCGAACGCCTCGTCGCCAACGAGATCGCGCCCCGCGTCCACAATTCCGGCCATTGGACCGAGGACGGCGCGACGGTCTCCCAGTTCGAGCAGCATGTTCGTGCCGTCGCCGGCTGGCCGCTCGCGGCGGCGCGCCTGCGCGAGCCGGTCGAGATGGAAAACCTGATCGGCGACGACGTCGACCGCTGGCACGAGATCCTCGCCGAGCCCGGCGCCCATCTCCACCTCTACGGCAAGGCCGAGGCCCGGCCGGGCCGCAAGATGGGTCACGTCAACCGGCTCAAGGCGTAACCGAAACGCGGTGCGCGCGGCGGATCGCGACCGATCACGATGCGCGGCGAGACGTGCCGCAGGGCGTGGACAGCGGTCGCGCTTTCTGCTATCGACCCTCGCGACGGCGAGCGACGCTTGCACGGCACAGCCTGGGCCATGGCCCGCGCAGCCGGCATCACCGAACCGCTCGGAATCGCGTCGCCAACGATTTTGATGAAACTCTCGACTGCCGACCGGGGTTAGGCGCCCCAAAAGGCGGTTTTACAGGAACGGCGGGATAGAGCGTGCAGGTTCTCGTTCGCGACAACAATGTCGATCAGGCCCTGAAGGCCCTCAAGAAGAAGATGCAGCGCGAAGGCATCTTCCGCGAGATGAAGCTCCGTGGCCACTACGAGAAGCCCTCGGAGAAGAAGGCGCGTGAGAAGGCCGAAGCCGTTCGTCGCGCCCGCAAGCTCGCCCGCAAGCGCGCCCAGCGCGAAGGCCTGGTCCCGGCCAAGGCCCCGACCGTCAAGCGCTGAGCCACCGACTCGCTTTCTGCCTTTCTTCGATAGGATGGGCCGGTGCCGCATTGCGGCTCCGGCTTTCGTCGTTGATATGGCCCGCTCCCTTCACGAGCGAATTGAAACACCTTCGTACATTTGCTTCAGTCGATCTGATGCGTCCTGAGGGGTTCATCACCGTCGACCTGTGGCCTCGTTGCGTCGGTTGAGGCAGAATTTGGCAAGAAGCGAGACTTCGACTTGCAGCCGTCCCGCTCTTGCCGCGTTTGTCTTGTTCCACGCGGGTTCAATCGGGAAATTCGGCTGTGGCGTTGATTCGCCCGGCCGGCGCGACGACGAGGAGCAGGGGATGATGCGGCAGGCTGGCAAGGCGCGCGCAATGGCGCGGATCGGCGGAGCGGATGGCTCGCCCGCGACGTCCGGCGCCCTTCGGCGCCCTCGCGCGGCGCTCGCGCTGCTCGCCGTGACCGGCGCCCTGGCGCTCGCCGGTTGCCAGACCAGCGAGATGCTGAGCCCGTCGGAGCAGGCCGCCCGTGCCGGAGCGAGCCAGAACGTCGCCTCCCTCAGCGAGGTCATCGCCGCCAATCCGCAGGATGCCAACGCCTACAATCTGCGTGGCTCCGCCTATGGCCGCGCCGGCGATTACGCCAAGGCGATCCAGGACTTCACCACGGCGATCAAGCTCAACCCGCAATTCGCCGCGGCCTATTCCAACCGCGCGCTGATCTATCGCGGCATGGGTGATACCAAGCTCGCCATCGCCGACTACACAACCGCCATCCAGATCGATCCGAGCTACACCGCCGCCTATGTCGGCCTCGGCAACATCTACCGTCAGGCGGGCCAGTACCAGCAGGCGCTCGACAACTTCAACGCGGCGATCAAAATCAACCCGAACGATTCCCGCGCCTTCCACAACCGCGCCCTCGTCGAAGAGGCGCAGGGCCAGCACCAGCAGGCCATCGAGGACTTCGGCACCGCGATCAGCCTGGCGCCGTCGGCGGCCGAGCCCTACAACGGCCGCGGCCTTGCCTACATGGCGATCGGGAAATTCCAGGAGGCGGCGGACGATTTCACGGTCGCCGTGTCGATCGACCGCAATTATGCGGACGCCTGGGCCAACCGCGGCGACGCGTTCTCCAAGCTCGGCGACGTCGAGAAGGCGCGCCAGTCCTACCGTGCCGCGCTCAGCCTGCAACCGAACGACCCGAAGGCCGTCCAGGGTCTCAAGGCGCTCTCCGGCGGCGCGGCGGCCGCCGGCGACGGCACCGCCACTTCGGGCTGATCCCGGCGCGGACTGCCGCGCCTCCCGTTCGCATGCCCCAAGCCTCTCGGCCGTCGCATGGACGGCCTCACACGAACTCCGCCGCGACGCGGTGCAGGATCGTGTGCCGACGGGCGAGCCGCTCGAGGTCCGGGTCGTAGCCGCCGCCGAGCACGCCGGCGAGCGGCACGCCGGTTTCCCTCACCGCATCGATGACGTAGCGGTCGCGCTCGGTCAGGCCGTCGTCGCTCAAGGCGAGCCGGCCGAGCCGGTCGTCGGCGTGGGGATCGACCCCGGCATTGTAGAAGACGATGTCCGGCCGGTGGTTCGCGACGAGCGCGCGCACGTGCTGGCGGATGAGCGCCACATAATCGCGGTCGCCCAGATCGTCCTCGACCGGCAGATCGAGGTCCGAGGGCACCTTGCGGGCCGGATAATTCTTCTCCGCGTGGATCGAGAAGGTGAAGACGGCCGGATCGCCGGTGAAGATCGACGCGGTCCCGTCGCCCTGGTGGACGTCGCAATCGATCACCATCGCGCGCTCGATCCGGCCCTCGCGCTGGAGCACGCGGATCGCCACCGCCACGTCGTTGAAGACGCAGAAGCCGGCGCCCTGTTCGGCCCGCGCATGGTGGCTGCCGCCGGCGGTGTTGCAGGCGATGCCCTCGGCGAGGGCGAGGCGGCCGGCGAGCACGGTGCCCGCGGTCGCCGCGGCGGCGCGCCGGCCCACCGCCTCGACCATCGGCAGACCGATCTCGCGGGCGATCGCCGCCGGCACGTCGGCGGCCAGCACCTGCTCGACATAATCCTCCCGGTGGACCAGGCAGAGCCAATCGGCCGGGGCTTCGCCGGGCACGTGGAACTCGTCCGGCGTGACGAGGCCGTCGTCGATGAGCACCTCGGCCACCCGGCGGAACTTGCCCATCGGGAAGCGGTGATCGGCCGCAATCTCGGCGTGATAGAGCGGATCGTGGACGATCGGCAAAGCCATGGCGGAAGTCTCCGGGCGCAAGCCCTTTCGGGGCGGACGGAACGCCTTGAACAGGGCTCCATCCCGACGATATAGAGCGCGACCGGCGCGTCCCGCCACCTGCTTGGGATGGGCCGCGTTTTCCGCTTCCTGTCAGAAACGATGATCCGCCCGATGGACACCGATAGCCCGACCCAAGCCGCACCCGCCGACGGCCGGACCGAGACGCGCCCGTTCGCCGCCGACGTCGCCCAGCTCCTGAAGCTGATGGTCCACTCGGTCTATTCAGACCGCGATGTTTTCCTGCGTGAACTCCTGTCGAACGCCGCCGACGCCTGCGAGAAGCTGCGCCACCTCTCCGCGACCGAGCCCGGTCTCGAGGTCGGCGACGCGCCGTTCGCGATCACGATCGAGGCCGACGAGGCCGCCGGCACCCTCGCCGTCTCCGACAACGGCATCGGCATGAGCCGCGACGAGCTCGCCGAAAATCTCGGCACCATCGCCCGCTCCGGCACCCGCGCCTTCGTCGAGGCGCTCGCCGAGAAGGCCGACGGCACGGCCCTGATCGGCCAGTTCGGCGTCGGCTTCTATGCCGCCTTCATGGTCGCCCGAGAGGTCGTGGTGACGAGCCGCCGCGCCGGCTCCTCCGAGGCCTGGACGTGGCGCTCCGACGGCGCCGGCGCCTTCACGATCGAGCCCGCCGGCGACGAGGCGCCCGCCCGGGGCACCCGCGTGCTCCTGAAGCTCGCCGACGACGCCAAGGATTATGCCAAGGCCTACAAGATCGAGGACGTGGTGCGCACCCATGCCGCCCACGTGCCGGTGCCGATCTTCCTCGTCGAGGCCGGCAAGGACGAGAGCGAGCCGCGCCAGCTCGTCGACGGCACGGCGCTCTGGACCAAGCCGAAGAGCGCGGTGACGGCCGAGGAATATGCCGACTTCTACCGCCTCGTCAGCGGCGACTTCGGCGAGCCGGCCTTGACCGTGCATTATCGCGCCGAGGGTCGGCAGGATTATTCCGTGCTCGCCTTCGTGCCAAAGCAGCGCCCGTTCGATCTGTTCGATCCGAGCCGCAAGGGCCGCATCAAGCTCTATGTCCGCCGCGTCTTCATCACCGACGAGGCCGAGCTCCTGCCGGCGTGGCTGCGCTTCGTCCGCGGCGTCGTCGACAGCCAGGATCTGCCGCTCAACCTCTCCCGCGAGATGTTGCAGACGAACCCGCTGCTCGAGGCGATCCGCAAAGGGCTCACCAACCGCATCCTGACCGAGCTCGAGAAGCTCGCCGAGAACGACAAGGACGCCTACGCCGCGGTGTGGGAGGCGTTCGGCGCGGTGATCAAGGAGGGGCTCTACGAGGACCCGGAGCGGCGCGACGCGCTGTTCAAGATCGCCCGCTTCCGCACCACCAAGGCCCCCGAGGGCGGCCGCTCGCTCGCCGAGGTGCTGGCGGACAAGGTCGAGAACCAGACCGCGCTCTATTATGCCCTCGGCGACAGCGAAGCCGCGGTGAAGGCGAGCCCCCATCTCGAAGGCTATGTCGCCCGCGGAATCGAGGTCCTCGTGCTCACCGACCCGGTCGATGCCTTCTGGGTGCAGACGGCGCTCGGCTACGAAGGCAGGCCGTTCCGCTCGGTGACCCAAGGCTCGGCCGATCTCGACGCCATCCCGCTCCCCGACAGCGCGGACAAGCCGGAAGCCGCCAACGCCGGCGACGTCGCGGCGCTCGCCGCCCTCGTCAAGCAGAGCCTCGGCGACAAGGTGAGCGCGGTGCGCCCCTCCGAGCGGCTGGCGACGAGCGCGGTCTGCCTCGTGGCGCCGGACGGTGGACCCGACCGCCGCTTCGAGAAGCTGATGAGCAGCTCGCCGAACGGCCTCGGCACCTTCGCGCCGGTCCTGGAGCTCAATCCGCGCCATCCGCTCGTCAAGGCGCTGGCGGCGAAGGCATCGGCCGGTGGCGCCGCCGGCGAGATCGAAGCGGCCGCGGTGCTGCTCTTCGGCCAGGCCCGCATTCTCGACGGCGAGGCCCCGGACGACCCGGCCGCCTTCGCCGAAGGCCTCTCCAAGCTGATGGAAGCCCGCTTCGCCTAAGAGGCGCGGCTCACCCGACTTCGGAAGCCCGGCTGAAATCGCCGGGCTTCCGCGCTACAACAATTAGATGCCAACGGGGAAGGAGCCGGACGTGCTTGCGATCAGGCTACCGCCAGACCTCGAATCCCGACTGGAGTCGCTCGCCAAGACGACGGGCCGCACCGAGCGCGACCATGTGCTTACCGCCATCGCCGATTATCTCGACGGCATCGAAGAGAGGCGGAAGCCCGCCGCCGGCTCGCAGACATCAAGTCCGGACGAACCGAGACGACCCCGCTCGACGATGTGCTGAAGCAATAGAGGTTCTTCAGCACCGGAGACGACAGTGCCGCCGGAACGTCAGGCACTGCCCTCTCCGTGGTCTTTCCCCGGGCTCGTCCCCAGGGCTCTCGCATATGATTGACATCCCCGCGTCTTCCTTCTCCCCGCGTGCGGGGAGAAGGTGCCCCGATAGGGGCGGATGAGGGGTGTTCACGCTCCCTGCTTTCACCGTAAATTTCTGAAAATAAAAGAGGATTATCCCCTCATCCGCCCCTTCGGGGCACCTTCTCCCCCACGGGGGAGAAGGGCTCGGCAGCGCAGTGGGAGCCATAGGCGATAACCCTCGCCTGGTCCCGGGGACCCACGGGCAGCAAGCGCTGAGCCCACCGCCCCTGGATCCCCGCCACAAGGGCGGGGATGACGGCGGAGGGGCCGTTCCCGGAACGATGTTGGGGGCGAGTGCGAGGATCGTACCGCGGTCCGGCGGCTGGAAGCGTTCCTCGATGACCGACCGAGCACCCCATGCCGGAGACGCGCCGGGCGCTTGCCCTCTCCCTTATTGCGCCACCGCGGCGCCGGCGGGGCGGCGGTTGTCGTTGGCGCCGAACACCGTGCCGGCGGCCGGCTTCCAGACATTGAGCGTGTCGTCGGCGAACGAGGGCGGCGCCGCATCGGAGGGCTTGGCGCCCGGCGCCAGGATTGCCTCGACGGCGCTCCACGGCTTCTGGACCACGATCTTGTAACCCATCGCAGCGAGCGCCTTGCGGGTGTCGGGCGACATCGCATAGGGCTCGGCATAGACCACGTCCGGCAGCCATTGATGGTGGAAGCGCGGCGCGTCAACGGCTTCCTGCAAGGTCATGCCGTGGTCGATGACGTTAACGATCGTCTGCAACACCGCCGTCGGAATGCGCGAGCCGCCGGGGCTGCCGAGCACCATGAAGGGTTTGCCGTCGCGGGTGAGGATGGCCGGCGTCATGGAACTCAAGGGCCGCTTGCCCGGCGCGATGGCGTTCGCCGCCCCCTGGACGAGGCCGAACATGTTCGGCACGCCCGGGCGCATGGTGAAATCGTCCATGGTGTCGTTGAGGAAGAAGCCGGCGCCCGGCGCCATCACCTTGGCGCCGAAATAGGCGTTGAGCGAGAAGGTCACGGCGACCGCGTTGCCGGCCGCGTCGAGCACCGAATAATGGGTCGTCTCGGTGCCCTCGTGCGGCGGCGTGCCGGGCTTGAGTTCGCTCGACGGGGTCGCGCGGTAGCGCTCGATGGTGGCGCGGATCGCCGCCGTGTACGCCTTCGAGATCAGCCGATCCACAGGGTTCTGGACGAAGGCCGGATCGCCTAGATCGCTGTTGCGGTCGAGATAGGTCTGCCGCATCGCCTCGATCATGAAATGGTCCGCCTCGGACGAGCCGTAGCCGAGGAAGCCCAGCGGATAGCCTTCGAGGATGCCGAGCATCTCGCACAGCGCGACGCCGCCGGAGCTCGGCGGCGGGGCGGAGAGGATGTCGTAGCCGCGGTAGGAGCACGCGACCGGGGCCGAGACCGGCGCCGTGTAGTGGGCGAAATCGGCGGCCTTCAGGATGCCGCCGCCGGCCGCGCTCGCCGCCGCGATCTTCTCCGGCAGGGCTCCCTCGTAGAAGGCGGCCGGCCCCGTCTCGGCAATGGCCGAGAGGGTCGCGGCGAGGTCCGTCTGCACCAGCCGGTCGCCCGGCTGGAGCGGCGCACCGTCCTTCAGGAAAATCTTGGCGATCGCCGGATCGCGGCGGAAGGCCTCGGTCGCGGTGGCGAAGATCGCGGCATCGCCCGGCGCCAGCACGAAGCCGTCGCGGGCGAGCGCGATCGCCGGCGCCATCACCTGCTGCCGTGTCATCGTGCCGAAACGGGTGAGCGCTGTGTCGAGCCCGAGCACGCTGCCGGGCACGCCCACCGCCAGCCAGCCGTCGAGGCTCGCGCCGGGGATCGGCTGGCCGTGGCTGTCGAGATACATGTTAGGGGTCGCGGCGCCCGGCGCCTCTTCGCGGAAATCGATGAAGAAGGCGCGGCCGTCGGCGAGCCGCAGCACCATGAAGCCGCCGCCGCCGATATTGCCGCAGCACGGATTGACCACCGCCTGGGCATAGCCGACGGCGACCGCCGCATCGACCGCGTTGCCGCCGGCGCGCAGGATGGCGGCGCCGACCGCCGAGGCGATCGCCTGATCGCTGACCACCATGCCCTGGCGGCCTTCGACCGGCTGCGGCGAGATCGCCGCGGCGGGCAGCGGCGCCGCAAGGGCGAGACCGAGCGCGGCGGCAGCGATGCGCAAAGCGCGGCGGAAGATCATGGTCGGCCCCATCCCGTCAAACCGGATCGGCCGCCAATCCAGCACGGCGCGCGGACAAATGCACGCCCGATGCGCCGCGCCGGATCATCTCGGAGAGGTCAGAGCTTGTGGGCGCCCTCGAAGCCGCTCAGCACGTTCGCCGTGTTGATGCCGAGGGGCTCGACGGCGTAGCCGCCCTCGAACACGAACAGGGTCGGCAGGCCGAGCGCCGCGATGCGCTCGCCCATCCGCAGGAAGTCCTCGCTCTTCAGCTTGAACTTCGAGATCGGGTCCTCTTCGTAGGTGTCGAGGCCGAGGGAGACGACGAGGGTATCGGCGCCCCAATCCTTGACCTTGCGGCAGCCGGTCTGGAGGGCCTCGTCGAAGGCGCCCCACAGCGTGCCGAAGGGGAGCGGGAAATTGAGGTTCGCCCCCTCGCCCGCGCCGAAACCGGTCTCGTCCGCATAGCCGAGGAAGAACGGATATTCGGTCTCCGGCGTGCCGTGCAGCGAGACGAACAGCACGTCGGCGCGGTCGTAGAAGATCTGCTGGGTGCCGTTGCCGTGGTGATAATCGACGTCGAGGATGGCGACGCGGCGGCCCTGATCGGTCAGCGCCTGGGCGGCGATGGCGGCGTTGTTGAGATAGCAATAGCCGCCCATCTGGTCGGAAGCGGCGTGGTGGCCGGGCGGACGGCACAGGGAGAAGACGGAGCTCTCGCCCTCCTGCAACAGGGCGACGCCGGTCAGCGCCACCTCGACGGCCGAGCGGGCGGCCGCGAAGGTGCCCTTGGTGATGCCGCAGCCGGCATCGAAGGAATAGAAGCCGAGCTGGCCCTCGATCGTCTTCGGCTCGACGTCGCGCAGGCTGCGGGTCGGCCAGGTGAAGGCGAGCGCGTCGGTCTCGTCACCCTGGCGGGCGACCCAGGCGTCCCACGCGCCTTCGAGAAAATCGACGAACCGGGGGGCATGGACGCGCTTCGCCGCCTCAAGGCCCAGCGCGCGCGGCTCCAGGATCGGCCCGAGGCCGACGGCGCGGATGCGCTCGATCACGATCTCGGCGCGGCGGGGATATTCGAACGCCGGCACCATCTTGCCGGACACGAGCTCGGCGCGGGTGTGATGCAGCCGATGGTTCTCGCTGTAGATCGTCTTCACGGGGCGGCTCTCCAGGCAGGCGGCCCGCCGCGCGGCGCAGGCGGCCGGGGCGGATGCGGACGGGCGAGCGGGACGGTCCCGCTCGCTTCATGCGTGGGCCGCCCTCTTGGGGCGGCCCGTTCGATCGGCCGGTCTCAGGTGCGGCCAAGGATCGCTCGTGGGGCGAGCCTCACTTGCGGACGTTGGTCCACACCTTGTCCATGAGTTCCTTGGCCTTGGCGCTGCAGCCCGGGGCCATCTTCATCAGCGCCTCGTCCTCCTTCGGCGGCACCACCGCCGGGTCCTTGGCGAGCGCCGGATCGAGGAACTCGGCCGAACCCGGCACGGCGTTCATGTAGCCGGTGAAGTTGGTCGCCTCGGCGATGTTCTTCGGGTCCATCATCCAGTTGATGAAGGTCTTGGCCTCCTCGACGTTCTTGGCGCCGACCGGAACCGCCAGGTTGTCGGCCCAGAGGTTGATGCCCTCCTTCGGATAGACGTAGACGGCGGTCTTGAGGTCCTGCTTGGTACGGTGCGCGGCACCGTTCCACTGCTGGTGCATCACCACTTCCTTGGCCACCATGCGCTCGATGGTGCCGTCGGAATTGTAGAGCGCGACGAACGGCTTCTGGGCGAGGAGCAGGTCCTGCACCTTCTTCATCTGCTTCGGATCCTCCGAACAGGCCGGAACACCGAGATAATAGGAGGCCGCGAGGATCACCTCGCGCTGATCGTTGAGGACGCCGATCTTGCCCTTCAGCACCTCCTTCGGCTCGAAGAATTCCTTCCAGCTCGATTCCAAGGGACCGGTGACGGCGCTGTCATAGGTGAAGCCGGTGGTGCCGTACATGTAGGGCGCGGTGTATTTGCGATCTGGATCGAAATAAGGCGCCTTCAGCGGGCCACCGACATTCTTGAAATTCGGCATCTGGTTGACGCCGATATCCTGGATCAGGCCCTGGTCGGCCATGATCTTGACCATGTAATCGGACGGCACGATCACGTCGTAGCCGGTGCCGCCGGCCTGCAGCTTGGCGAGCAGAGTCTCGTTCGAGTCGTATTGGTCGAGCGTGACCTTGATGCCGGTCTCAGCGGTGAACCGCTTCAAGAGATCGGGCGGCATGTAGTTGGTCCAGTTGTAGAGGAACAACTCCTTCGCCTCGGCCGCGACCGGCGCGGCCGCGATCAGCACGCCGGCGATGAGCGCGGCGGCGGTCTTCTTAAGGGTGGACATGGGCCTTCTTCCTTCTCTCTGGATCGCGCCTCGAGGCGCTTGTGCCTTCTTTGAACGGCGCCTCGCGGCGCCGGAACTCTTGCCTCTGCCCGCGGCAGGCCTTGTTCGGCCCGCGGCCGGTCTTGCCCGGCCTCGCAATCAGCCCTTGCGGCCGATGAACATCGAGGCCGCGACGAACACAATCGAGATGCCGAGCATGATCGCCGAGATGGCGTTCACCTCGGGCGAGATGCCGATGCGAACGGACGTGAAGATGTAGAGCGGCAGCGTCGAGGAGCCCGGGCCGGCGACGAAGAAGGTCGTGACGAAATCGTCGAGCGAAGTGATGAAGGCGAGCATCGCCCCGGACAGGATGCCCGGCCACAGGAGCGGCAGGGTGATGCGCCGGAAGGTGTGCCACTCGTCGGCATAGAGGTCCGCCGCCGCCTCGCGATAGGCGGCCGGCATGCCTTCCAGCCGCGCCTTGATCGGCAGATAGGCGAACGGGATGCAGAACACCGTGTGGGCGAGGATCACCGTGCCGAGCCCGAGCCTCAGACCGATGCCGACGAAGAAAATCAGCGAGGCGACCGCGGTGACGATCTCCGGCACGATCAGCGGCAGCGCGATCACACCGGCGATGGCGCTCGTGCCCGTGAAGCGCGCCCGGTCCATGCCGAGCGCGGCGAGCGTCGCGAGCAGGGTCGAGAACACCGTCGCGGCAGAAGCGACGATGAGCGAGTTCTGCGCCGAGCGGATGATGTCCGGATTGTCGGCGACGCTCGCATACCAGGAAAATGAGAAGCCCTTCCAGATCGTCGCCGTGCTGCCCGCGTTGAACGACAGGGCGAACAACACGAAGATCGGGATGTAGAGGAACAGGAAGAACAGGAGCGTCATCGTCCCCGTGCCGTGGAAGCGGCGCAGGGGGTTCGTTTCGCGCAAAGGTCCGCCCGCGCTCATCGGCCACGCTCCAGAACCGATTTGGCCCGGCCGAAGCGCAGGGCATAGGCGATCATCGCGATCAGCACGAAGGCGAGCAGCATGAACGACAGCGCCGCGCCGAACGGCCAGTTCTGCGACGCGCCGAATTGCTGCTGGATCAGGTTGCCGATCATCAAGGCCTTGCCGCCGCCGAGGAGTTCCGGCGTCACGTAGGCGCCGAGGCAGGGGATGAAGACGAGGATCGCCCCGGCGACGAGACCGGGCGCCGCGAGCGGCAGCACGATGCGGCGGATCGCCGTGGAGCGGTTGGCGCCGAGATCGTAGGCCGCCTCGACGAGGCGGAAATCGAGCTTTTCGAGGCTCGTATAGATCGGCAGCACCATGAAGGGCAGGAACGAATAGACGAGGCCGATCAGGTTCGCCGTATCGGTGTAGAGGAGGCCGAGCGGCTGCGAAGTGATGTGCAGGCTCTGCAGCGCCGTGTCGACGAGCCCTTCCCGCCGCAGCAGCAGGATCCACGCATAGGTGCGGACGAGGAGGTTCGTCCAGAACGGGATCGTGACGAGGAAGACGAGGAGTTCGCGCGTCCGCCGCGGCTGCAGCGACATGTAGAGCGCGGTCGGGAAGCCGACGACGAGGCAGATCACGGTCGTCAGCCCAGCGAGCCAGAACGACCGAAGATAGATGCCGACATAGGCGTCGTTGAAGATCAGGCTGTCGTCGAGGTCGCGGTCGAACAGGAACTGGACATAGGACGACGTGCTGAAGTTCCAGACGACGCCGCCATAGGTGCCCCGTTCCAGGAAGGAATAGAGCAGCATCAACAGGAGCGGCAGCACCATGAAGACGACGACGAGGCCGGTGGCAGGCCCGATCAGCGCGAGGCGACGCAGAAAGGGGCTGCGTCGGAAGGGAGCGAGCAGCGACGAGGAAGCGCCCGCCATGATCAATCCCTCAATGCGCGGAGAGCGCCCGGCGCGGCCTCGATCGCCACCGGATCGCCGACGGCGAAGGCCGGCAGGCTGCCGTCGCGGTTCTGCATGCGGACCCGAAGCGTGCCGTCGCCGCCCGCGAGCGCCACGGTGTAGGTCGTGTCGGTGCCGAAATAGACCACCGCCTCGACGGTGCCGGCGAGCACGCCCTGGCCGGACGGCGCGACGTTGAGCCGTTCCGGGCGGCTCGACAAGGTGACGGACGCACCGACTGCAGGCGCCGGCTCGGAAATCCCGACGTCGAGCGCCGCGCCGGAGCGGAGGCGGACGCGGGCAAGCGCGCCGTTGACCGCCTCCACCTTGGCATCGACGAAATCGGTCTCGCCGATGAAGTCGGCGACGAACCGGTGCTGCGGCGTCTCATAAATCTCGCGGGGCGTGCCGACCTGGAGGACATGGCCCGACGACATCACCGCGATGCGGTCGGACATCGTCAGCGCCTCCTCCTGATCGTGGGTCACGAACACGAAGGTGATGCCTGTCTCCTTCTGGATGCGCTTCAGCTCGACCTGCATCTCCTTGCGGAGCTTGAGGTCGAGGGCGGAGAGCGGCTCGTCGAGGAGAAGCACCTTGGGGCGGTTGGCCAGCGCGCGGGCGAGCGCCACGCGCTGCTGCTGGCCGCCCGACATCTGGTCGCAGCGCCGGTTCTCGGCGCCGGGCAGGTGGACGAGCGCCAGCATCGCGGTGACCCGCGCGGCGATCTCGGCCTTCTTGAGCCCCTGCATTTCGAGGCCGAAGGCGATGTTCTGTCCGACGCTCATGTGCGGGAACAACGCGTAGGACTGGAACACCGTGTTGACCGGCCGACGAAACGGGGGCAGCGCCTCGATCGATTGCCCGTCGAGCAGGATCGAACCCGATGTCGGCTGCTCGAAGCCGGCGATCAGCCGGAGCAGGGTCGTCTTACCGCAGCCCGAAGGCCCGAGGAGCGTGAAGAATTCGTTCGGCGCGATGCCGAGCGAGACCTGGTCGAGAGCGGTCACCACCCCTGCGAAGGATTTGGTGACGGCCTGCACCTCGATCGCATATCGAGCCAAGATTGCCCGTCTCCCTCATGGCCGAGGGACGACCGCGCCCAACGACGCCGTCACTCTCGACCGCCATTCCCCTTGGAGCATTCGCCGACGTTCTGCCGGTCGGCCCCACCATGCCCCGCGAACGATGAAGAGAGGTCCGTTCTGCGTGCGGCTCGGGCATAATGGCACAAGGTCGCCCGCTGGCAAGCGCTTTGCCCGGTGTGCGATCACAGTCCACAAAGCAGAATGCCGCACCTTGAAAGGCGCGGCGCCTATCATCTCTAGTCTGCGATCGCAGATGGCGCTATGAAGACGGACCGAAGCCGCCGTGGGCGTGCGCTGAGCCGGAGGACCCGATGCTGAACAATCTCTACGACACCCGGGCGCTTCAGGCCCGCGATGCGGCCCATCACTGGCACCCGTTCACCGATTCCGCCGGCCTCGCCGCGGAGGGAACGCGCGTCATCGTGGGCGGCGACGGCGTCTGGATCGAGGACAGCGAGGGCAACCGCATCCTCGACGGCATGGCCGGGCTCTGGTGCGTGCAGGTCGGCCACAGCCGCGTCGAGATCGCCGACGCCGTCCACGCCCAGATGAGCCGGCTCGCTTATTACAACACTTTCTTCAAGACCTCGCACCCGCCGGTGATCGAGCTCGCCGAGAAGGTCGCCTCGCTCGCCCCGGCGCACATGAACCGGGTGTTCTTCACCGGCTCGGGCTCGGAATCGAACGACACGGTGATCCGTCTCGTCCGCCGCTATTGGGATCTCCAGGGCAAGCCGAAGAAGAAGACCATCATCGCCCGCCACAACGGCTATCACGGCTCGACGATCGGCGGCGCGAGCCTCGGCGGCATGGGCCCGATGCATGCCGAGGGCGATCTGCCGATCCCCGGCATCCTGCACATCGCCCAGCCCTACTGGTTCGCCGAGGGCGGCGACCTGTCGCCGGCCGAGTTCGGCCTCAAGGCGGCCCGGGCGCTCGAAGCCGCCATCGACGCGTTCGGCGAGGATCGCATCGCCGCCTTCATCGCCGAGCCGATCCAGGGCGCCGGCGGCGTGATCATTCCGCCCGACACCTATTGGCCGGAGATCGCCCGCATCTGCCGCGAGCGCGACATCCTGCTCGTCGCCGACGAGGTGATCTGCGGCTTCGGCCGGCTCGGCACCTGGTTCGGCTCGCAGCATTTCGGCATCGAGCCGGACCTGATGCCGATCGCCAAGGGGCTCTCCTCGGGCTATCTGCCGATCGGCGGCGTGATCATCGCCGACCGGGTTGCGCAGGTGATGGACACCGGCGGCGAGTTCCACCACGGCTACACCTATTCCGGCCATCCGGCCGCGTGCGCGGCGGCGCTCGCCAACCTCGCCATCATCGAGCGCGAGAACCTGGTCGAGCGCGTGCGCACCGATGTCGGCCCCTATCTCCAGAAGAAGTGGCTCGCCCTCGGCGACCATCCGCTGGTGGGCGAGGCGCGCATGGTCGGCCTGATGGGCGCGCTCGAACTGGTGCCGCAGAAGACGCCGCGCGCCCAGCGTTTCGCGACGCCCCAGGGCGACGTCGGCACGCTCGCGCGCGACATCTCGATCCGCAACGGCCTCATCATGCGCGGCGTGCGGGATTCGCTGATCCTGTCACCGCCGCTCGTCATCACCCACGAGGAGATCGACGAGCTGATCGTCCGCGCCGCCCGCACGCTGGACGAGACCTATGCGGAGCTGAAGACCCGCGGCCTGATCACCGGCTGAGCCGTCTCACGCGGCGGGGCGCGTCCCCGCCGCCTTGAGGCCCGCCGCGAGCGGCAGGATCGCCAAGAGATCCACGCCCGCGGCGACCACGATCATGGCCTCGGCCGGCACCCGGCCGAGGAGGGCGGAGGCGAGCGTGGCGGCGGCAAAGGCGAAGGCCCCGATCGCGAGAGCGCGACGTAATCCGGCCTCCGCCTCGCCCATCGCCTCGACGAAGCGGCGGCACGTGCCGGCGGCCGCGACCCCGCCGAACAGGCCGGCCGCCACCGCGAGCGGCCATTGCAGCGCGAGACCGACATTCGGCAGCACACTCGCCGCGACGGGCAAGCTGAACGCGACCAACGCCCCGGCAATGACGGCGCCCCGGTTGCGGCGACCGTTCCCGCCGCGCACCGCGATTGCGCCGCCGACGACGGCTCCGAGCGCCGCCACCGCACCAAACAGCCCGAGCCCGAGCGGCGAGAGCCCGAACGCTCCGACCATCCGGATCGAGGCGAAAGAGACGGCGAGCCCCCATCCGAGCCCCTGAAGGACCCACGCTGCGCCGAGGAACGCCGCCGCGGACCCCCGCGGTGCAGCCCGGTCGACGTCACCGGGGTCGGCCGCGAAAGGCGGCGCCAGTGCGGTCCTTCCCTCCGCCGTGCCCCGGCGGAGCCAGATGAAGGCTGCGAGCGCGAGGCAGAGCGTGGCGACGGGCGGCGTCTCGGGATCGATCCCGGCGAGCACGCCGCCGAGCGCCGGACCGCCGACGAAGGCGATGGCCGCGACCGGCGCGATGAGGCCTGCGGCCCATCGCGCCATGAGATCGGCCGCTTCGCCGGGGTCCATCGTCGTCAGCGCGGCCGCGATGGCGACGCCCGCCGCAGCCCCGACGACGAGACGGCCGGCGAGCAGAAGCATGATCCCCTCGAGATGGACGCCCGCCCACGTCAGCGCGCTGCCGGCCGCAAGCCCCGCCGCGCCGGAGAGGAGCATCGTTCGCCAGTCGAATGCCGCGGCGCGGCTACCCGTGCGTGAGGCCCCGACCGCCAAAACACCGAGACCGACACCGAACGGCAGGGCGGCGAACGCGAGCCCGAGGAGCGCCGACTGAGCCGTCGTCCCGAGCCCCTCCACGATCCGCCCTTCGGCAAACAGCGCCACGACGAGGGGATGGGAAAGGCCGAGCGACAGGACGGCGACGAAGAGGGCGGCGAGGATGGGCAAGGGCGGACGCGGGATTGGAGACGACGGGGACCGGGGCGAGGCGGGCGGCGCCTCGGCGGACCCGGACAGGCGACGATCCGCATCCTACACGAGTGGACCGCGAAGTCCTCTTCGGGTCCGGGCCACGGCCCGCCCGAGGTTGCGCCGCGCGCGAAATCCTTGCTTCGACCCGGTGCTGGGGTCGATAAGCCCGGCAGCGGATCGCACGATTCGCACCGCCGGCAGAGCCCGCGGATGCGGACCTTATCCCCGCGCCAGCCTTCGACGAGGCCCGATGAGCCCTACTCCGTCCCGCCCCGACGCCGCGCCGACACCCCTCGGCGTGCTCAAATCCGTGTTCGGCTACGAGGCCTTCCGCGGCCTGCAGGCCGGCGTGATCGATCACGTCGTCGCGGGCGGCGACGCGCTGGTGCTCATGCCGACGGGCGGCGGCAAGTCGCTCTGCTATCAGGTGCCGGCTTTGGTCAGGCCTGGCACGGGCATCGTGGTCTCGCCGCTGATTGCGCTGATGCACGACCAGGTTCAGGCGCTGCGCCAGCTCGGCGTGCGCGCCGCCGCCCTCAATTCCGCGCTCGATTTCCAGGAGGCCCGCGCCGTCGAGCGCGATCTCGTGGAGGGCCGCCTCGACCTTCTCTATGTCGCGCCCGAGCGGCTTCTGACCGACGGCTTTCTCGCTCTCCTGGAGCGCGCCCGCATCGCGCTCTTCGCCATCGACGAGGCGCACTGCGTATCGCAGTGGGGCCACGATTTCCGTCCCGAATATCGCCAGCTCGTCGTCCTCCACGAGCGCTTCCCCACCGTCCCCCGCGTCGCGCTCACCGCGACCGCGGACGGCCCGACCCGCCGCGACATCGCCGAGCGCCTCGCGCTTCAGGACGGCAAGGTCTTCCTGTCGAGCTTCGACCGGCCGAACATCCGCTACCGCGTGACGCCCAAGGACGGGCCGCGCGCTCAGCTCAAGGCCTTCCTCGACGAGCACGGCGGTGAATCCGGCGTCGTCTATTGCATGAGCCGCGCCAAGGTGGAGGAGACCGCCGCCGCCCTCGTCGCCGACGGCCGCCACGCCCTCGCCTACCATGCCGGCCTCGACAAGGAGACGCGCGCCGCGAACCAGGACCGCTTCCTCAAGGAGGAAGCCGTCATCATGGTCGCGACGGTGGCGTTCGGCATGGGGATCGACAAACCGGACGTCCGCTTCGTGGTCCACCTCGACCTGCCGAAGAGCATCGAGGCCTATTATCAGGAGACAGGCCGCGCCGGGCGCGACGGGTTGCCCTCGGAGACGCTGCTGCTCTACGGCATGGAGGACGTCGCCCGCCTTCTCCAGTTCACCGAAGCCTCCGAGGCGCCGGAGGCGCAGAAGCGGGTCGAGCGGCAGAAGCTCGACGCCCTGATCGGCTTCTGCGAGACGGCGGGGTGCCGGCGGCAGGTGCTCCTCTCCTATTTCGAGGAAAGCTACCCGACGCCGTGCGGGAATTGCGACACGTGCCTGGAGCCCGTCGCAACCTTCGACGGCACCGAGGCCGCGCAGAAGGTGATGTCGGCGATCTACCGGACCGGCGAGCGCTTCGGCGCCGCCTACATCATCGACATCCTTCTCGGCACGGCCACCGACCGCATCCGCCAGAACAACCACGACGGCCTGCCGACCTTCGGCATCGGCCGCGATCTCGGTCGCGAGTCGTGGCGCTCGATCATCCGCCAATTGGTGGCGATCGGCCTCGTCGAGGTGGACGTCGAAGGCCACGGCGGATTACGGCTCGGCCGCGATTGCAAGCCGGTCCTGCGCGGCGAGCGGCGCATCAACCTCAAGGTGGAGCAGCCGAAGCCCAAGGCGGGCCGGCGCGACCGCGCGGCCGCGGGCGGCCGGGCCCGCACCGCCCCGCGCTTCGCCCATCCGGAGCAGGAAGCCCTCTACGAGGCGCTGCGCACCTTGCGTCTCTCCCTCGCCCGCGACCAGGGCGTGCCGCCCTACGTCATCTTCCACGACGCGACGCTGATCGAGATCGCGCTCGAGCGGCCGCGCACCCTGAAGGCGCTCGGCAAGATCCAGGGCGTCGGCGAGACCAAGCTCGAGCGCTACGGCGAGCGCTTCCTCGACGTGGTTCGACGCGCCCCCTGACGCGCGGGTGCCGACGCGCCGTCCGCGGTCTCGCCAACCGCACGGACGCTCAAGTCTCTCGTATCGCTTGCCTTTTCGGCAACCATCACCCGGCGCGGGCAGCTCTACCGCCCGGACGCCGCCGTCGGGGCCCGCGCCGAGCCCGCGCCCCGCACCAGCACGTTGACGGCACTGGCGACGGCAATGTTGAGCACCAGCGCCACCAAGCCGGTATAGACGGCGATGGGGCCGCTGCCGAGGTTCACGGCATGGATCGGCGCCCACCCGGCGTCCCAGACGAGATAGGTCCCGCCGCACAGGCCGACCGCCCAGCCCGCCAGCAGGGCCGGCGCGCGGAACCATTTCGTGAACAGACCGAACAACAGCGCCGGAAGGGTTTGGAGGATCCAGACCCCGCCGAGCAGTTGCAGGTTGATCGCGAATTGCGTCGGCAGATACAGGATGACGAGCAGGGCGCCGGCCTTGACGAAGATCGACGTGATCTTGGCGACTTTCGCCTCGCCCGCCGGCGTCACCCGCGGGTTGACGTAAGCCTTCCAGAAATTGCGGGTGAAGAGGTTGGCGGACCCGATGCTCATGACGGCCGCCGGCACCAGGGCGCCGATGGCGATCGCCGCGAAGGCGAACCCGGCGAACCAGTGCGGGAACAGCGTCTTGAACAGCGCCGGCACGACGTCGTTCGGGGTGTCCAGCTTGAGCCCCGCCGCATGCCCCATGTAGCCGAGCATCGCGAGAAGCCCGAGCAGGATCGTGTAGATCGGAAGCAACATCGCGTTCTTGCGAATGGTATTGGCGCTCTTCGAGGCCAGGATGCCGGTCAGCGTGTGCGGATACATGAAGGCGCCGAGGCAGGACCCGAGCGCCAGCGTCGCATAGGCCGAATATTGGTTGGGAGCGAGCAGAATGCCTCCGCTTCCCTTGGCGGTGAACGCCGCCTCGGCGGAGGTGAAGACGGCGCCGTATCCGCCGAGCACCGACGGGATCAGCACCACCGCCGCCACCACGACGACGTAGATCATGATGTCCTTGACGAAGGCGATCAGAGCGGGCGCCCGCAAGCCCGCCGCGTAGGTGTAGATCGCGAGGACGAGGAACGCGATCATCAGTGGAATTTCTCCTTGGAGACCGAGCGCCTTGAGGGCGGCGGCCATGCCGAGAAGCTGGAGGGCGATGTAGGGCATCGAGGCGACGACGCCGGTGAGCGCCACCGCGAGTTCGAGCGGCCGCGAGCCGAACTGGCCGAAGACGACGTCGCCGGACGTGACATATCCCGCGGCTTTGGCGCGCTTCCAGAGCGCCGGCATGACGGCGAAGACGAACGGATAGACGATGATCGTGTACGGCAACGCGAAGAAGCCGGGTGCCCCGACAGCGTAGACAAGCGCCGGCACCGCGATCATCGTATAGGCGGTGTAGAAGTCCCCGCCGATCAGAAACCACGTGATCCAGGTTCCGAACGACCGCCCGCCGAGACCCCACTCGTCGATGTTGTAGGCTGCCTTCGGTCGCCGCCACCGCGTTGCCAGAAATCCGAGCCCGGTGACCAGCAGGAAGCAGAAAAGGGAAACGGTGAGCGTCGTCGGATCGATCTCACTCGTCATCGCGCACGCTCCGATACGCGATCGCGATCAGGACGATCGTCAGCGGCACCCAGGCGATCTGGTACCAGTAGAAGAACGGAAATCCGAAGAGGGTGGGCTCGCGGAAATCGTAGAGCGGCACCCAAAGCAGCCCGATATAGGGCAAGATCAAGAGGCTCATGGAGAGCCTCTTCATACGTCGGCGATTCATAACACCTCCCCAATGGTGTCGTTCGCAGGTGAGCGACATGGATTTCGGCCGTCATGCTCCATGGTTCGAGCACGACGTTCGGCCGGAGCGCACAGAACCCGGCCGCGAAATCCAAATCGGGGCCTCCCCAAAAGGCCTTAGGCCGCACTATTGCTCAGGTCCGTGACGATTTCATTCGGGAAGTTCGGGCCCCGGGGCGAACACGTCCGCCCCGCCGCTCGCCGGTCCGGGGTCACGCCGAGCCCTGCGCGCCAAATCCACAAACGCGAACGCCGCCCCACCGGGTGACCGGATCGGGCGGCGTTTCAGCATTTCTTGACGGTGCCGGCGTGCTGAAGACGAAGGCCTCAGCCGACGAAGCGGTAGCCGATATAGCGCTTCGCGTCGATCACGTCGTGGCCGAGCTTCTGGCGCAGCTTCTTGCGCAGCTTGCTCATGTGGCCTTCGATCGCGCTCTCGTCGACCTCTTCGTTGAAGATGCCGTAGATCACGTTGAAGAGCTGGGTCTTCGTGATGCGACGGCCGCTATTCTTCACCAGGTGCTCGAGGATGCGGCGCTCGCGGCGCGGCAGGACCAAGGGCTCGCCGTCGATCTCAGGATCGCGTCCGTCGAAATGCACCTTGAGCCGGCCTTTCATCGCCGCGCCGACATCGGCGTTCATGCGGCGCCACACCGCATCCGACCGAGCCGCGATTTCGCGGACATGCACAGGTTTGCGAACGACATCGTCAATGCCGGCGGTGAACAGCTCGAGCGTCAGCTCGAGCGAGCGCTCCTCGCTCAGCGCGATGATCGGCGCACGGCTGTGCGCACGGATCAGTTCAGGATAGACCGGACGCGCATCGAAATCGCCAAGCAGAAAGCCCTGGACGGCCTGAAGATCTTGATCTGAGGCCGTCTCTAACCATTCGCGAAACTCGGTCGAGCCGAAACCGAGCGATGGAAAGCCTTCACGGGCAAAGCCGGCGACATAGCCGTCTGCAACTGCGGATCGGTGATCCACGACGACATACATCTCAACCCCCTCGAACCTCTTACTCCACCACCCCGAAAAACCACCGATCCGTAAGAATAGATCAGCAGCTATTCAGACTAGGGTCCCTGTAACCCATATCGACATATGTGCCTCTTGCACCGCAATTGCGGCACCAAAGACAGGATCGGTTACGAAATCACTCGTAACCGCTTCCAGCTACTCAAGATTTCCTAATCGCCCCTTCACGATTTTGACTATAAGGAGGCAGAATAACGAGTCAATGACGAAAATCCCCGCTTCGGCAGGCGTCTGGCCCGTTTCGATCCAGATTGGGCTGTATTCACGCCAACCAAGGAGTGAGTCAGCCTCACACAAGCCCCAGCTACTAGCTTTTGCCGCCACTTCCGCGGGCGACTACCTGAGAAGCGACGCCGGTTTTCATAAAGATGCCAGACCGGCGCAAACATAAGTTAATTAATACAAAATTCTTTCTGAATATAACAGCCCTGACACAAAGAATATACCGCATTCAAGTTGTCACGAAGGGCTTTTCGCGAAAGACAGCACCGCGCAATCCGTTGCTGCAAAGCAGCATCGTGGCCATCGAGACACCCGGACACAGGCCATGCCATCACGAAAGCGTTCTGGGCGGCCCCTTCCTACGCTGGCAAAAGCACTGAATTCGAAATGAAACGATCGAGTCCTGGAGCGCCTTTGCGCTACCGGTGCGCGCAAGAAATACAACCACAGGACGCCGTCGTCGCGCAGACCTTATCCCTCACATAGCCGTGAGCGGCAACCACGGGAGCGCCAGGCGCAACCGCCCGGGCGAGAGCGGTGCAACCCGGGCGGAGGCCCTCCAAAAAGAAAGCGCCCGGACCGTGGGGTCCGGGCGCCTTCATCGCGAAAAAGCCTCGCGGCAAAAATCAGGCGTCGGCGGCCTGGAGATTGCCGGCAGAGGACTTGCCGGTGCGGCGGTCGGTCAGAATCTCGTAGTTGATCTTCTGGCCTTCACGCAGATCGTCCAGGCCGGCCCGCTCGACCGCCGAGATGTGCACGAACACATCCTTGCCGCCGTCATCGGGCTGGATGAACCCGTAACCCTTCTGCGCGTTGAACCACTTCACTGTGCCCTTAGCCATGGCACATCCTTTCAGGTCTTAAGTAATAGATCGACCGTCACGCCGTGCGTGTCCGTTCGGCTTCGCGATGATCGGAGCAAGTTCGCCAAGACATCCGGCCCATTCAGCGGGCCCATATAAAGCCGGGCGGGGTCTGAGATCAAGCGTTTGCGGGCTTCTGGAGCAACTGTCAGGAGGCCGTGAAGTCAAATCCACGCGCCTTATGAATACCCGCCGCGCCCGCGAGCGCGCTCGATGTTCAAGGACCGACAAGAGCCCGGACCCCGCGAGACGTTACGCCAAATCTGGACCTGCGGATGGCGTGTCGACGGCGCCGACGGCGTGGAGCATCGCACCATGCTGGCGCAGCCAGACCCGCCCGCGCCGCCCCTCTGGACAGAGTCTCGCGACGATCCGCCAGAACGCCGGCGAATGGTTCATCTCGACGAGATGAGCCACTTCGTGAGCAGCGAGATAATCGAGCACGAAGGGTGGCGCCATCACGACACGCCAGGAGAAGGACAGCGCGCCGCTGCTCGAGCAAGAGCCCCAGCGGCTCACCGTGTCGCGCACCCGGAGCGAGGTGACTTTGACGCCGAGCGCCGCCGCATGCCGGGCGACGGCGACCTTGAGATCGCTCTCCGCTTCGCGGCGCAGGAAGTCGCGGACGCGGCGGGGCAAGGCGGCAGGATCACCGCTGACGAGGATCACCGCCCGCCCGTCTTCGTCGCGGGTGCAGCGCACGAGGCCGCGCGCCGTTCCGCTGTGGCGCACGAGGTGCGGTTCTCCACGCAGCGGAATGGTGTGGCCGTCGGCGAACGGCGTCGGAACCGGGCGTCGCGCCATGCGCTCCGCGAGCCAGCCGCGATGCTGTTGGAGAAAGGCTCTCACCGCGTCCTCGCCGACCCGCGGCGGCACGGTCAGCACCGGCCCCTCCGTGCCGATCGGAACGCGCAAGGTGAGCCGGCGGGCGCGGCTCGCGATCTTGACCCGAACCAACACTTCGAAGCCGCCCGCCTCGACCGAGAAGGACGCGGGCATCGGCGAAGCCTGCCGCCGCCGACCGAGAGGCGCGAAGAAGTTCATGGGTGGACGGCGATTCGCGAAACCATCATCGCGGACCATGATCCCTACGCACCGCGCTCGCCGCCAGAGCGGCGCGAACGCATTCTGTTGATGAGTGCCGAGACGGGGTCGCGCTGCCGAACGAAGAGGGGGCCGCAGAGCAGCCCCCTCCATTCTGAGGATCCGGTTCAGCCGGCGTTCGGGCGATCGCCACCGAAGGCGCCGCGGTTGCGCATGAAGCGGTCGAACTCTTCCTGATCCTTGGCGCGGCGCAGCTCGCGCAGGAAGGTGTCGAACTCCGCCCGCATGGTGTCGAGCCGGCGGCGTTCCTCCTCGAGCCGCTTCAGCTCGCGGTCCCGATACTCGTCGAACGCAACGTTGCCGGTGCGGCCGAAGCCGGGCTCGAAGCCGGTGCGGCCCGCCCCGTCGAAGCGGCGGCGCAGGGCATCGAAGCCCTCATGCAGCCGGTCGCCCCAGATCATGTAGGCGACCATGGCGAGACCAAGCGGCCAATAGAGGATAAAACCGAGCACCGTCAGAAAGATAGCACCCGGCACCCTCTTGTCGCGAAGCGGAAAGCAGTTGGACATGGGTTTCCCCGATTCCTCCAAAACAGGACGGAGAAGACGTGGGAAGGCCGAGCCGCCGAATCAAGACGAAGGCGACGGATTTTCATCCGCCGCCCTCTCGTTACATTATAGCATTGCCATAGATCTTGCCGCGCCGTCGTGCCGCGGCGGCATCGCCCCGCTCAGCGCTCGGCGAGCGCCTTGGCCTGAGCGATCCAGCCGTCCCGCTCGATGCGGCCAGGAAAACCGATGCGCTCCTCGACCCGCGCGATGCCGGCCGCATCGAGGGCGGCGATATCGGCGAACCGGACGAGGCCGAGCTCCCGCAGCGCCCGGGCGATGCTGGGCCCGACACCCTTGATCTTGGACAGATCGTCGGACGCCGACCCGGCGGCCTTCAGGGAGGCACGCGGCGACAGCGCTCCGGTGCGCGGCGCCGGCTCGGACGTGGTCGACCTGCGGTCAGATTTGGCCGGCGCCGGCAACTTGGCCTTGGGCTCGGCCGCAACAGGCTTCGCCGCGACGGGCTCGGCCGCAACGGGCTTGGCCGCTACGGTTTTGGTCGCAACGGGTTTGGTCGCAACGGGTTTGGCCTTGCTCGCCTTCGGCGATTTCGCCTCGGCAGGCGCGGCCGACGGCGAGACCGGTGCCGGCGCGGCCTTCACCGGCTGGCGGGCCGGCGAGCGAGAGGGCGACGGCGCGGCTTTGTCGTCAACGCGCTTGCGCGGGGCCGGAGCCGCCGCACCGGCCTTGGCCGTGCCGGCGCGCCGCGCGGTGCTCTCGGCCTTGACCGCCCCACGGGCGCGATCGCGGCCGCGCGGGCTCGCCACGGAGGCCGTCGGCGGCGTCACCACTTCCGCGGTGGTCGTCGAGCGGCCGCGCTTCGGCTTCGCCGGCGCAGGGTCGGGCTCCGCAGCCGTGGCAGCCTCCCCGGCCGCAGCGGCGTCCGCGTCGATCGTCGCCTCGGGCGCGGCCGCGACCGGCTCGGCGATGGTGGTGTCCGCCCCGGGAGCGGGCGCGGCGGCCGGTTCAACGGAGACCGGCTCGGCACCGGCCGGAGCGTCGATGACCGGCTCCGGCGCGGCCACGACCGGCGTCTCCAAAACTGGGGTCTCCAAGGCTTGCGTCTCGACGACCGGCGCCTCGACGATCGGCGCCGCGGCGACCGGCGTCTCGGCCATGGCCGGCTCCGGCGCGGGGGTCGGCGCCGGGGTCTCGGTCGCCGCCTTGGCCGGGGCGCGCCGCCGCGCAGGCTTCGCAACCGCCTCGGCAGGGGCCTCCGGCGCCGTCTCGACCGGCGGCGCCTTCGCGGCCACGGGCCGAGCGGCGTCGGCCGGCCGGCGCCGCTCGGCCCGGTCATGGGTCCAGATGAAGTCGGAGATGCGCGGCGCGATGTCGGCGCGGAAGCGCGAGCCGTTGAAGACGCCGTAATGGCCGACCGCAGGCTGCACATAAAGCACCCGGCGGCTGTCCGGAATGTTCGGCGCGAGGGCATGGGCCGCCGCCGTCTGGCCGACGCCGGAGATGTCGTCCTTCTCGCCCTCGACGGTCATCATGGCGACCTTGCGCAGGGCCTTCGGGTCGATGAGGCGTTCGCGGTGGTACATCCGCCCCTGCGGCAGGTCGTGGCGGATGAACACGGTCTCACAGGTCTGGAGATAGAACTCGGCCGTGAGGTCCATCACGGCGAGATATTCGTCGTAGAACTCGGTGTGCTTGCGCGCGGAATCGCCGTCGCCCTGGATCAGGTGATTGTAGAAGGCACGGTGCGCGGTGATGTGGCGGTCGAGATTCATCGACATGAAGCCGCCGAGCTGAAGGAAGCCCGGATAGACCGGCCGCATGAAGCCCGGATGCGGGAACGGCACCGTCATGATGACGTTGCGGCGGAACCAGTCGATGCCCCGCTGTTCGGCGACCTTGTTGACCTCGGTGCGGTTGACCCGGGTGTCGATCGGCCCGCCCATCAGCGTGATCGAGGCCGGAATGGCCGGATCGTCGTCCTCTTCCATCAGCGCCGCCGCGGCGAAGACCGGCACCGCCGGCTGACAGACCGCCAGCACATGGGTGTTCGGCCCGAGGAAGCGGATCATCTCGATGACGTAGTCGATATAGGAATCGAGATCGAACCGCCCGGCCGCGAGCGGGACCATGCGGGCGTCCGTCCAGTCGGTGATGTAGACGTCCTGGCGCGGCAACATCGCCTCGACGGTGCCGCGCAGCAGCGTCGCATAATGGCCCGACATCGGCGCCACGATGAGGAGCTTCGGGTCGCGGTTGGGCTTGCCGCCGCCGCGCTCGAAGTGCACGAGCCGACAGAACGGCCGCTCCCACACCGCCACCTCGGTGATCGGAACCGTCTCGCCGCGCACCCAGGTCGAGGCGAGGCCGAACTCCGGCTTGCCGTAGCGCCGCGTCGAACGCTCGAACACCTCCGCCGCCGCGGCCAGGCTCTTGCCGATGGCGGTGTGGGCGAACGGATTGAGCGGATTGCGAAAATAGAGCCGGGTCGCATCGGCGACGGCGCGCAAAGGCGTCAGGGCCGCGTGATTGAGTTCGTATATCTCGTAGGTCACGGGATGAATCTCGCCATGGCTCGCGCGGCCCTTGTGGGTTCGCGGTCTCTTGTGCACTGCAACATGATACGCCGTGCAACGCCACATGGGCAAGAGTTGGGCACGGCTTTGCTCGAAATTGCGCCGCGGGCTTGAGCGGGCCTGTCGCCCCCCTCTCTCGCGGTTCGCGGCCGATGGCGTCCCGGTTACAACCGGAGCGGCCGGCATGCCGCAGCGGTCTTCCCATCGGACTCTGCTTTAATGGCGACGAAGCCGCTTTCGAGACGCTCTTCTCATCCCGGGACCCGCCATGTCGCTCGCCCTCGACCGTTCCCCCAGCCAGCACGGCCGCAGTGTCCGCCTCGATACGCTGGTGCGGCTGCGCTGGCTCGCCGTCGCCGGACAGACGGGGACGGTCGCGACGGTCGCGTTCGTCCTGCATTTCCGGCTTCCGACCGGCTGGTGCCTGGCGCTGATCGCGCTCTCCGCCTGGGTCAATCTGCTGCTGCGCCTCAGGTTCCCGTCGAGCCAGCGCTTCTCGGAGCGGGCGACGACCGTCCTCCTCGCCTACGACATCCTGCAACTCGTCGGCCTGCTCTATCTCACCGGGGGCCTGCTCAACCCCTTCATGTTCCTGCTCATCGCGCCGGTGATGATCTCGGCGACGGCACTGCCGCCGTCGCGGACCTTGATGCTCGGTGCGCTCGTGGTCGCGGCGGCGACGCTGCTCGGCTTCTTCCACCTGCCACTGCCCTGGTATCCGGGCGAGGTCCTCACGCTTCCGCCGCTCTATAACCTCGCTGTCTGGGCGGCGCTCGTTTCGACGCTCTCCTTTCTCGGCATCTATGCCTTCCGCGTCGCCGAGGAAGCCCGCCGGCTGTCCGACGCGCTGACCGCGACCGAACTCATCCTCGCCCGCGAGAATCATCTGACCGCCCTCGACGGCCTCGCCGCGGCGGCGGCTCACGAGCTCGGTACGCCGCTCGCCACCATCGCGCTCGTCGCGACCGAGCTCGAGGCCGAGCTCGACGCCGACGATCCGCGCGGTGACGACATCCGCCTGCTGTCGAGCCAGTCCCAGCGCTGCCGGGAGATCCTGCGCAAGCTCACCTCCATGGGCGTCGATCCGGACAGCCCGCTCGAACGCATGCCGCTGCCGCAGCTCCTCGAAGAGCTCACCGCGCCGCACCGCGAGTTCGGCATCGAGATCGTGCTGGAGCGCCAGGGCGCCGCCGACAGCGAGCCGGTGTTCAGCCGCAACCCGGCGATCCTCTACGGGCTCGGCAACATCATCGAGAACGCCATCGATTTCGCCACCGAACGCGTCGACGTGCGGGCCGAGTGGGATGCCGAGACGGTGACCATCACGGTCGCCGACGACGGTCCGGGCTTCGCGGTGGAGATCATCGAGCGGCTCGGCGAACCCTATGTCACGACCCGCGGGCACCCGCGCGACAGCGCCCCGGTACCGGCCGCGGAGGCGGAGCGCGGCGGCCTCGGCCTCGGCTTCTTCATCGCCAAGACCCTGCTCGAGCGCACCGGCGCCCGCCTCTCCCTCGCCAACCGCAAGCATCCCGAGCGCGGCGCTCTCGTTGCCATCGTGTGGCCCCGAGCGGCCGTCGAAGGGGCGCCGATTCCGGCAAGCTCTGGACAAGCAAGAGGGGCGAATGTCGCATCACGATTGCCGTCCACGCCGAAAGCTCTATAAATCGGCACATGATTGAACGGCCTTTGCCCGAGAACGAACAGGTTCCGACGATGGATCGGATCGCCCCCACGACGTCGGACTCCGTGCTTGCCCCGGGACCCGATCCTTCGCTTTTGCTCGTCGATGACGACAAGGCGTTCGTGCAGCGGCTCGCCCGGGCGATGGAGAAGCGCGGCTTCGTCACCGAGATCGCGGAATCCGTCGAGGAAGCGATCGGTCGGGTGGACGCCCACCCGCCGGCGTTTGCCGTAGTCGACATGCGCCTCATGGACGGCAATGGCCTCGACGTGATCGAGCGTCTGCGCGAGCGCCGTCCCGAGGCGCGAGCGATCGTGCTGACGGGCTACGGCAACATCGCGACCGCCGTCACGGCGGTGAAGCTCGGTGCCATCGATTATCTGGCGAAGCCCGCCGACGCCGACGAGATCGTCCTCGCGCTGACCCGCGATCCGCAGACCAAGGCGATCCCGCCGGAAAATCCGATGTCGGCAGACCGGGTCCGGTGGGAGCACATCCAGCGCGTCTACGAGCTGTGCGAGCGCAACGTGTCGGAGACGGCGCGCCGCCTCAACATGCACCGCCGTACCCTCCAGCGCATCCTGGCGAAGCGCGCGCCGCGCTGAGCGGCGCCGACCTCCCCCACCCTGTGCCGATACCGCATCGCCCCCTGGCGTGGGCGCGGGCGAAGCGCTATGGAGGCCGGGCTCGACGAACCCCGCCCTCCGTACGTTAGCTGCCCCCGGCCCAAGGATCGCGATGCTGCGCCGCCTCTACAATTGGACCCTGAGTCTCGCTGCTCACCGCCACGCGACGCTCGCGCTCGCCGGGGTTTCCTTCGCCGAAAGCGCGATCTTCCCGATCCCCCCGGACGTCCTCTTGGTGCCGATGGTGCTCGCCGATCCGCGCAAGGCCTATCGGCTCGCGGCGATCTGCACCCTCTCCTCCGTCATCGGCGGCATGCTCGGCTACGCGATCGGCGCGCTCCTCTACGAATCCGTGGGCGCGTGGCTGATCCAGCTTTACGGCTATGCCCACCAGATGGAATCCTTCCAGGCCGCCTATGCAAAATGGGGCGCCTGGCTGATCCTGCTCAAGGGTCTGACCCCGATCCCCTACAAGATCGTCACCATCACCTCGGGGTTCGCGCACTACAATTTCGCCGCCTTTGTCGGCCTCTCTCTCGTCACCCGCGGTGCCCGTTTCTTCATCGAGGCGTGGCTGCTGCGCCGCTACGGCGAACCGGTGCGCCACTTCATCGAGCACCGCCTCGAATGGGTGACGCTCGCCTTCGCCGTCATCCTCATCGGCGGCGTCGTCGCGAGCCGCTTCCTCTTCTGAGTTCAAGCCGGCAGCGGCCGGCCCGCATCCGGGAGCCTTTCCATGTCCGAACCGATCGCCGCCGACCGCAGGCCGCCCGTGTTCGGCGCGGCCATCGTTCTCGTCGTCGGCGCGTCGGCCATCCTCGGCGCCTGGGGCTTCCAGCTCATCGGCGGCTACGTGCCCTGCGCGCTCTGCCTCGAGCAGCGCATCCCCTATTATCTCGGCCTGCCGCTCGCGCTGTTCTCGCTCGTCGCGAGCCTCGCGCGGATGCCGCGGGCGATCCCGCGCATCCTCCTCCTCCTCGTCGCCATCACCTTCGCCTACGGCCTCTATCTCGCGATCTATCAGTCCGGCGCCGAGTGGCGCTTCTGGGCGGGCCCGGCCGATTGCGGCGGCGGCGGCGCGACCACCTCGAACGCGGCCAACCTGATGGCGCAGCTCCAGCACACCCGCGTGGTGAGTTGCACCGAAGCCTCGTTCCGCCTGCTCGGGCTCTCCTTCGCCGGCTGGAACGGCGTCTCGACCGCGATCCTCGTCGCCGCTTCGCTGTTTGGGGCCCTTGCGGGGCGCAAGCGCGAGCCCCACCTCTCGCCGCGCCGCGCCTGAGCGGCGGTGCGCCCGAAGGGCGCGCGAAAGCCGAGATGCGGCGTGAGAGGGTGGCATGGCGGATCGAACCGAAGGCTCCGAGTGGGCCGCGAAGACGGCACCGAGCCTCGACGACATCGAGATCATCGCGCGGGATGCCTTCGCCGCTCTGCCGGCCTCGTTCCGCGCCCTGACCGGGCATCTCGTGATCGAGGTCGCCGATTTTCCCGACGAGGAGGCGCTCGACACGCTCGGCCTCGAATCCGAATTCGATCTGCTCGGCCTGTTCGTCGGCGTCGGCCTGCCCCAGGGCGGCGCGGTCGCACCGACCGGCCGCATGCCGAACCGCATCTCGCTCTATCGCCGCCCGATCCTCGATTATTGGGCCGAGCACGACGACGGCCTCGGGGCGATCGTCACCCACGTCCTGGTGCACGAGATCGGCCACCATTTCGGCTTCTCGGACGAGGACATGGAGCGCATCGAGGCCGAGGCCGACTGATTCTGCGCTGCAAACGGGGTTGCATGCAGCGCACAAGACTTTATTGAAGCCTTCCAACAAGGATCCCGCGCGCGAAGCGGGACGGGTTTGGCCCGCGCCGCGGGACCGGCACCGAGAGGCCGTGGAGGGTCAGTGACGATGGCGGACGAACTGCCGGAGCGCGAAAGCGCCGATTATGATGTGGTCATCGTCGGAGGCGGCCCGGCGGGCCTGTCCGCCGCGATCCGCCTCAAGCAGCGCGCCGCCGAGATCGGCACCGAACTTTCCGTCGTGGTGGTGGAGAAGGGCTCCGAGATCGGTGCCCATATCCTCTCCGGCGCCGTGATCGACCCGATCGGCCTCGACCGTCTGCTGCCCGATTGGCGCCAGGACCCCGACCGCCCGCTCAAGACCGAAGTCACCGACGATCGCTTCTATTATCTCGGCCCGGCGGGCGGCGTGCGGCTGCCCAACGCCTTCATGCCGAAGCTGATGAGCAACCACGGCAACTTCATCGGCTCGCTCGGTGAGGTAGCGCGCTATCTCGGGGCCAAGGCCGAGGCGCTCGGCGTCGAAATCTATCCCGGCTTCGCCGGCGCCGAGGTGCTCTACGGCGACAAGGGCGAGGTCGTCGGCATCGCGACCGGCGACATGGGGATCGGCCGCGACGGCGAACCGAAGGGCGACTTCACCCGCGGCATGGAACTGCGCGGCAAATATGTGCTGTTCGCCGAGGGCGCGCGCGGCAGCCTGGCGAAGACGCTGATCCGCCGCTTCGAGCTCGATGCCGGGCGCGAGCCGCAGAAATACGGCATCGGGCTCAAGGAGCTCTGGCAGGTGCAGCCGGACCGGTTCCGCCCGGGCCTGGTGCAGCATTCGTTCGGCTGGCCGCTCGACGACAAGACCGGCGGCGGCTCGTTCCTCTATCATTTCGGCGACAACCTCGTCGCCGTGGGCTTCGTCGTCCACCTGAACTACTCGAACCCGACCTTGTCGCCGTTCGACGAGTTCCAGCGCTTCAAGACGCACCCGATGGTCCGTGACACCTTCGAGGGCGGCAAGCGGCTCTCCTACGGCGCCCGTGCCATCACCGAGGGCGGTTACCAATCGGTGCCGAAGCTCGTCTTCCCCGGCGGCGCGCTGATCGGCTGCGCGGCCGGCTTCGTCAACGTTCCCCGCATCAAGGGCAGCCACAACGCAGTTCTTTCCGGCATGCTCGCCGCCGACGAGACCTTCGCGGCGATCGCGTCGGGCCGCGCGGGCGACGAACTCACCCGTTACGAGGCGGCATGGCGGTCGAGCGACATCGGCCGCGATCTCCGGCCGGTGCGCAACGTCAAGCCGCTGTGGTCGCGCTACGGCACCCGCCTCGGCGTCGCCCTCGGTGGCCTCGACATGTGGGCGAACACGCTCCTCGGCTTCTCCCCGTTCGGCACGCAGCGCCACGGCAAGCCGGATTCCGCGAGCCTTCAGCCGCTCGCGAGCGTCAAGCCGATCACCTATCCGAAGCCGGACGGCGTGCTGACCTTCGACAAGCTCTCCTCGGTGTTCATCTCAAACACCAACCACGAGGAGGACCAGCCAGTCCATCTGCGGCTCGCGGATCCGGCGATCCCGATCGAGCGCAACCTGCCGCTCTACGGCGAACCCGCCCGGCTCTATTGCCCGGCCGGCGTTTACGAAGTGGTCTACGCCGACCCGGCGGCCAAGACCGAGCCACGCTTCGTCATCAACGCGCAGAATTGCGTGCATTGCAAAACCTGCGACATCAAAGACCCGGCCCAGAACATCACCTGGGTCCCGCCCGAAGGCGGCGGCGGGCCGAACTATCCCAATATGTGAGCAGGCCCCGCGGGCAGGGCGACGCAATTTTGCGCATGCGGTGCGCGCCGAGGGTCTTTACCCCCGGCCGCCCCTCGCCTTAAGCTCGCGTCATGAAGACAGGCGCGATCGGAATCAGACGGGCTGTCAGGAGCGACGCACGCGCGATCGCGGAGGTGCACGATGCGGCCTGGCGCCAGGCCTATCGCGGCATTCTTCCCGGCACCGAGCTCGAACGGATGATCGCCCGGCGGGGTCCCGTCTGGTGGGACAAGGCGATCCGCCAGCGCGTCTCCATCCTCGTCCTCGAACACGGCGATGCCGCCGGCGGCTATGTTACTTTCGGGCAGAGCCGCGCCCGCGCCCTGCCCTTTCGCGGCGAGATCTACGAGCTCTACCTGAAGCCCGAATATCAGGGCCTCGGCTTCGGCCGC
Source organism: Segnochrobactrum spirostomi (assembly GCF_009600605.1). Lineage (GTDB taxonomy): Bacteria > Pseudomonadota > Alphaproteobacteria > Rhizobiales > Segnochrobactraceae > Segnochrobactrum > Segnochrobactrum spirostomi. The sequence continues at coordinate 1,635,459 of NZ_VWNA01000001.1, forward strand.
CTCCTGTTCGACGCGGCGAAGGAAGACCTCGCGACCCAGGGCCGCCGCTCGATCATGGTGTGGGCGCTCGCCGACAACGACACGGCCTGCCGGTTCTACGAGCGCCTCGGCGGCCTCAAGGTCGGCCGCTCGGTCGATCGCATCGGCGGTGCGAGCCTCGACAAGGTCGCCTTCGGCTGGCCGGCGCCGCGCGCCTGAGGCCGTCTCCCTGCATGCAGCCTCGCGTCGTCCGCGTCCGGCGATTCCGCCCTGCGGCACGGAGGCGATTGCCAAACGTCACGAAAAGTCAGTAAAGCGGGCTCGCTTCGGTGTGCGCCGCCGTTCGGCTGCCCGGGATCCGGAGTGGACCTTTTCGAAGAGGAATGCCCGATGCGTATCGATGCCGTGCCGATCGGCAAGAATCCGCCCCAGGAAGTCAACGTCATCATCGAAGTTCCGGTCGGCGGCGAGCCGATCAAGTACGAACTCGACAAGGATTCGGGCACGCTCTGGGTCGACCGCTTCCTCTACACGCCGATGCGGTATCCGGGGAACTACGGCTTCATCCCGCACACCCTGTCCGACGACGGCGATCCGATCGACGTGATCGTGGCGAACCAGCGCCCCGTCGTGCCGGGCGCCGTGATGAGCTGCCGCCCGATCGGCGTGCTCGTCATGGAGGACGAGAAGGGGCAGGACGAGAAGATCATCGCCGTGCCGAGCCGCAAGCTCACCCAGCGTTACGACCGGATCGAGACCTACAAGGATCTCCCGGAGATCACGCTGAAGCAGATCGAGCACTTCTTCGAGCACTACAAGGATCTCGAGCCCAACAAGTGGGTCAAGATCGTGCGCTGGGACGGCGTCGAAGTCGCCGAGCGGATGATCCTCGAGGCGATCGACCGCGCCAAGGCCGAGAAGAAGGGCTGAGACCTTCGCGGCTCGTGACGACACGACGAAGGGCGGCTCGCGGCCGCCCTTTTTTGTTGGAGCAGGGAAGTCCCGCCCGGCGGCGACGCCCTCGCTCAGATTTCGTAAATCAGTTCCGGCTCGCCCGCCCGCGCGCGGTCGCGCATCTCGGCGATGGACGTGCGGTCGAGCACCTCGGCCATGGCATCGCGCGCCGCCAGCATGATGAGGCGGACCGAGCAGGTCGCGACGTCATGGCAATCGTCGCACGGCTGGTAGGCGGTGCGGCTGGCACAGCCGATCGGCGCGAGCGGGCCGTCGAGCACCCGGACAGCCTGGCCGACCTTGATCTCCTCCGCCGCACGGGCGAGCGCGTAGCCGCCACCCGGCCCCTTCTTCGAGCGCACCAGACCGGCATTCCTGAGATCGTTCAGGATGGCGTCGAGGAATTTCTTCGAGATGTTGTTGGATTCGGCGATCTGAACGGCGAGCGCCGTCTGTCCGGGCGGAAGCGTGGAAAGATGGACCAGCGCCTTCAGGCCGTATTTGCCTTTGTTGCTCAGCATATTCCGGCGAACCTGTGCCGCGGCAGTGCGACTTTGTCGATAGATAATATAGGGAAAGCGCGGCGTTTGGGAAGCGACACGCTCCACCGAGCGAGCCGGCATCGCAACGCACGAGGACCGGATCATGCCGGACACCGGATGCCCCTCGCCCGGTCCCCGCGCCACACCCCGCGTCGGCCGAGCGAAATAGCACACCGGCAGTGTTCACGAAATCGCGACCCCGTCTTACAGTGCCGTCATTCCACTGCAGCGCGCCACATCGCTCGCGCCCAGCCATCCTCCTTTTGGAGATAGACGTGAAAAAAGACAACATCTCGTTCGGCCGTAGCCTGCGAGGCCTCGGACGCCGCGCGTCCGTCGCGGCCCTGGTCGGATTGATGCTGGCGCAAACGCCCGCCATCGCCTGCACGACCCTGATGACGCGGGACGCGTCCGGCGGCGTCTACCATGGCCGCACGCTCGAGCTCGCGTCGTGGCTGCCGTACAACGTGGTCTACGTGCCTGCGGGAACGTGGCTGAAGTCCAGCACGCCGACCGATGCGGACAAGGCGCTTCAGGGAAGCTCGAGATACCGCGTGCTCGCCATCACCGTGCCGGTCGACGCGGCCGGCAGCAACAAGGTGGTGGAGGGCGTGAACGAGGAGGGGCTTTCCTTCAGCGCCCTCATGTATGCGGGCGCCGTCGGTCCGCAGGTGCGGATCGAGCAGAGCCAGAAGGCGCTGGCCGCCGCCGACCTCGGGGCATGGGGCCTGAGCCAATTCAAGAACGTGGCGGAAGTGAAGGCCGCCATGGCCAACCAGCCGGTCTGGCTCGCGGGTCTCGCCGTGCTCGGCGGCCTGAAGACTCCGCTGCACTACATTTTCTATGACCGCGCGGGCAACAGCATCGTCATCGAGTTCGCCGACGGCAAGCAGTCCGTCAACGACAACCCGATCGGCGTGATGACCAACGGGCCGGAATTGTCCTGGCACCTCACCAATCTGAACAATTACAGCTTCCTGACCAACGTGGATAAGTCCACCGGCAGCTTCAACGGCGTGAACGTGGCGCAGCCCGACAGCGGCATCGCGACCGCCGGGCTGCCGGCGTCCAACACGTCGGTCGGCCGCTTCGTCCGCGCGGCCTATTATTCCACCTACGTGGAGAAGGCGAAGGATCCCGACACGGCGATCGTGACCCTCGCCCACGTGATGAACAACTTCGATCGGCCGCGCGACATCACGATCGATCAGTCGGGCGCGGTCGCCAATGAGGGCGTCGCCACCACGGGCAAGGCTGCCTTCTCCAGCGAGTACACCACCTGGACCGCGCTGACAGATCTCAACCGCGGCCTGCTGTTCGTGCGGACCTACATGGACGTGAACTACGCCAAGTTCGATTTGGCCGCGTTCAAGGACGTCAAGGAGATCAAGGCGATCCCGCTCGCCGGGGTCGCGGGGTCTTCAATCGACGCCACCCAGCAACTGCTCGCGGGCAAGTCGGTACCGAACGCGGAGTAGTCGGCCGGCATAAAACATCGAGGGTCGGCGGCGCATCCCAACGCGGGCGCCGCCGGCCCGAGACGGCATCGCAGCGTTCGGCAGGTCGAGCCGCGGCCTTGGGGCCTAGGTGGATGCGATCCGCGACGGACGCGCGAGGCCTGCAAATGAGCCCTGACGCGCGCAGAGCCGCGAGCGGGCTACGCTCCGGCGCACCACACGTGGCCGTCAACCGCCCATGCCACCGGTCGAGGCGTAATGCCCATCGGCCGCTATGGCGGCAACATTTTCGGGAAGAATTTCAGGCTTCGGGAATTTTGGTGGAGCCGAGGGGAATCGAACCCCTGACCTCTGCAGTGCGATTGCAGCGCTCTCCCATCTGAGCTACGGCCCCGCCTTCGCCGAAGGCACGCGGATTTAGTGTAGCCGGCGCCGACCTGTCAAGCAGCCCGCATCGCAATCGGCGCCGCGAAAAGCGCGATCGGTGGATAAGCCGGCAACGAAAGGCCCATCGCCGCTCTCAGGAGGCGGTCTCTGAAACGGTATCGGGGGCGGAGAGCTGGGCGATGATGCGCCGGAGCAGATCGCGCAGCACGTCGCGCTCGGCTTCGTCGAGCCCTTCGAGCGCCTCGTTGCGGACCGCCTCGGCGACCTGACGGATCTTGGCGACCACCGGGGCCGAGGTCTCCGTCAAGCGGATAACCTTGGCGCGGCGGTCGGTCGGGTCGGGGAAGCGCACCACCAGCCCGAGGCCTTCCAGCCGGTCGAGAAAGGCGACGAGGGTCATCGGATCGACGCCCATCGCCTCGGCGATCGGGGTCTGGCGGGCGCCTTCATATTTCGACACGTAGCCGAGCGTACGCGCCTCGCCCGGCGTGAGCCCGAGGCCAGCCTCGGCGGCGGCGGCGTCGAATCGCTGGCGAAAGAGCCGATTGGCGTCCCCGAGGAGAAATCCGATCGAGGCCGTGGGATCGCTCTCTCTCGCCATAAAGCTCGTTCACCGTGTCGTTGCGTGAAAAGGCTGTGTGTCGGAACCTTGCACGATCCAGGCAGCAAAATGCAATCGCGGTGACGCCGGTACCCGCCAAAGCCGCGCTGCGCCTCGCTGCGGCATGGTTTTTGCCGGAATGGAGCCGATATTCATTGCTCCGTCGTGAACGATCGCTATATTGCACCGCGAAATGAAGGTCCTGAGCGGGCGCGGCCGAGCTACGCCCGCTTTTTTGGTGTTTCCATGAAGCTTCGCAACGTTGCCATCATCGCCCACGTCGACCACGGTAAGACGACCCTGGTCGACCGTCTCCTGCAGCAGTCCGGAACGTTCCGAGAGAACGAACGGGTCGCCGAGCGGGCGATGGATTCGAACGACCTCGAGCGCGAGCGTGGCATCACCATCCTCGCCAAGGTGACCTCGGTCGCCTGGAAGGATCACCGGATCAACATCGTCGACACCCCGGGCCACGCCGATTTCGGCGGCGAGGTGGAGCGCATCCTCAACATGGTGGACGGCGCGATCATTCTCGTCGATGCCGCCGAAGGCCCGATGCCGCAGACGAAGTTCGTGCTGTCGAAGGCCCTCAAGGTGGGCCTCCGGCCGATCGTCGCCATCAACAAGGTCGACAAGCCGGACGCGCGTATCGACGAGGTCCTGAACGAGATCTTCGACCTCTTCGCCGCCCTCGACGCCACCCCGAGCAGCTCGACTTCTCCGTGCTCTACGGCTCGGCGAAGGAAGGCTGGATGGCCAAGACCCCGGAGGGTCCGAAGGAGAATGTCGGCCCGCTGCTCGACCTCGTGCTCGAGCACGTGCCGGCGCCGTCGATCGAGGAAGGCCCGTTCAGGCTGCTCGCCACCACGGTCGAATCGAACCCCTATCTCGGCCGCATCCTGACCGGCCGCATCACCTCCGGCGCGCTGAAGCCCAATCAGCCGATCCGCGCCATGACCCGCGAGGGCAAGGTGATCGAAGTCGGCCGCGCCACCCAGGTGCTCGGCTTCCGCGGCCTCCAGCGCGTGCCGGTCGATGAGGCCCAGGCGGGCGACATCGTCGCCATCGCCGGTCTGTCGACCGCCACCGTCGCCGACACCCTCGCCGACCCGTCGGTGGACGTGCCGCTGCCGGCCCAGCCGATCGATCCGCCGACCCTGTCGATGACCTTCCGCATCAACGACGGTCCGCTCGCCGGCACTGAGGGCGACAAGGTGCAGAGCCGCGTCATCCGCGACCGCCTGATGAAGGAGGCCGAGGGCAACGTGGCGCTGAAGATCGCCGAGGGCCGCGACAAGGATTCCTACGAAGTCGCCGGCCGCGGCGAATTGCAGCTCGCCATCCTGATCGAGACGATGCGCCGCGAGGGCTTCGAGCTCACCGTCGGCCGTCCCCGCGTGGTGTTCGAGCGCGACGACAACGGCAACGTTCTGGAGCCGATCGAAGAGGTCATCATCGACGTCGACGAGGAACATTCGGGCGCCGTGGTGTCGAAGCTCTCCGAGCGCCGCGCCGACATGATCGAAATGCGCCCCTCGGGCGGCGGCCGCATGCGGCTCGTGTTCCACGCCCCGACCCGCGGCCTCATCGGCTACCAGTCGGAACTCCTGTCGGACACCCGCGGCACCGCCGTGTTCAACCGTCTGTTCCACGCCTATGCGCCGTACAAGGGCGAGATCCCGGGCCGCCGCACCGGCGCGCTGATCTCGAACTCGGCCGGTGAGGCGGTGGCCTACGCGCTGTGGAACCTCGAAGATCGCGGCCCGATGATGATCGAGCCGGGCTGGAAGGTCTACGAGGGCATGATCGTCGGCGAGCACACCCGCGGCAACGACCTCGAGGTCAACGTGCTGAAGGGCAAGAAGCTCTCGAACGTCCGCTCGACCGGCAAGGACGAGATGATGATCCTGACGCCGCCGATCCGCATGACGCTCGAGAAGGCGCTCGCCTACATCCAGGACGACGAGCTCGTCGAGGTGACGCCGGAATCGATCCGCCTGCGCAAGGCGATCCTCGATCCGATCGAGCGCAAGCGCGCCGAGCGCGCCAAGGAAGCCGTCTGATCCAAGACGGTTACGATCGATCCGGCCCGCCGCGACAGCGCGGCGGTGCCGAGCGGTCGCGGGGAGGCTGACATGATCGAAATCGACGATCTCGCCGACGTACCCCATCATCTCGACGTCGTGGCCGAGCGAATCTGGACCGCCTGGTGGCGGGACAAGGGCCACGGCATCGAGCGCATCACGACGCCGCTGCGCGAGAGCCTCGAGCGCCGTTCCATCCCCTTCACCCTCGTCGCCCACCGCAACGGCACCTTCTGCGGCACCGTGTCCGTGATCGCGAGCGACGTGGCGGAACGCCCCGAACTCACCCCCTGGATCGCCGCGCTGTGGATCGAACCCGATCTGCGGCGCCGCGGCCTCGGCGCGGCGCTGCTGCACCACGCGGTGCGGCGGGCGGCGGGCTTCGGCACCGCCCAGCTTTATCTCTATGCGAGCGACGAACGGCGCGCCTTCTACGAAGGCCGCGGCTGGCGTGCGCTCGGGATCCCGGCGCCCGAGCCGGAGATGACCATCCTCACCCTGGCGGTCGCCTGACCGGGAGCGGCCGTCACGCCGCCTTGCGCCCGGCACGGCTTGGCTCGATCGCCTCCGCATGGCCGTCGAGCGCCGCGGCGAGACGCTTGCGATCGAGATCGCCCTCCCAACGCGCCACCACCACCGTCGCGATCGCATTGCCGACGAAGTTGGTGAGGGAGCGGCATTCCGACATAAAGCGGTCGACGCCGAGGATCAGCACCATCCCCTCGACCGGAATGCTCGGCACCACCGAGAGCGTCGCCGCGAGGGTGATGAAGCCGCCGCCCGGCACCGCCGCGGCCCCTTTCGAACTCAGCATGGCGACGAGGAGGAGCAGGATCTGCTGGCCGAGCGTCAGCGGCGTGTCCGTCGCCTGGGCGATGAACAGCGCGGCGAGCGTCATGTAGATGTTGGTGCCGTCGAGATTGAATGAATAGCCGGTCGGCACCACGAGGCCGACCACCGAGCGTCCACAGCCGGCGCGCTGCATCTTCGCGATCAGGCTCGGTAGCGCGGCCTCCGAGGAGGAGGTGCCGAGAATGAGCAGAAGTTCGTCCTTGAGGTAGCGCAGGAGCTTCCAGATCGGGAATCCGTTGACCCGGGCGACGATGCCGAGGACGCCGAACACGAAGATGAGCGCGGTCAGGTAGAAGGTGCCGACCAGGGCCGCGAGATGGGCGATCGACGACAGGCCGTAGCGGCCGACGGTGAAGGCGATCGCGCCGAAGGCGCCGATCGGCGCCGCCCGCATGACGATCGCGACGAGGCGGAACATCGCATCCGCCGCCGTATGAAGCACCGCGGAAAGCGGTGCGCCGCGCTCCCCCAGGAGCGAAAGCGAAATCCCGAACAGAACCGAAAAGAACAGGACCTGGAGGATGTCGCCCGTCGTGAAGGCCCCGACGATGGTCGAGGGGATGATGTTCATCAGGAAGTCGGCGACGCTCTGGCCGTGGGCCTGCGTCACATAGTCGGCGACCGCCTTGGAATCGAGCGTTGTCGGGTCGATGTGGAAGCCGTCTCCGGGGCGCACGACGTTGCCGACGACGAGCCCGACGGCGAGGGCCAGGGTCGAGAACGTGATGAAATAGACGAGTGCCTTGCCGACGACGCGGCCGACCTTGCGCAGATCGCTCAGGCCCGAGATGCCGTTCACAACGGTCAGAAAGATGATCGGCGCGATGATCATCTTGACGAGCTTGATGAAGGCATCGCCAAACGGCTTCATCGCGGTGGCGAACGCCGGAAAGAAATGCCCGAGGGCGATGCCGACCAGGATCGCCGCGATGACCTGAACATAGAGGACCTGATGAAGCCGCTGTCCTTTCGGCGATGGCGGCTGGTCTGGGGCGACGGACGGGATCACGGCATCTCCGGACGGAGCGGAACGACCCGGGCCGATCCCGAGCCCGCTCAACCTATCACGGCTTCGTGACGACCGTCAGCGGTGCGCCGCAGCCGTCTTCCGCGAGAGGAGCCGGATTATCGCTCCCGGATCGATTCGCGCCCCGCTCATTGGCCCTGCGGGCACGTCTGCCCGCTCCCCGCGAGAACGAAGACGGCGAGGCGGATCATAGGCGATCCCCACCGGGACTGCGTCGGATCACTCGGCCCAGCGGGCGGCCGCGACGTCGTCGGCGTCCTTGGCGGCGACCCAGCCGCCGTCGGAGCCGTCGACGCGATGCTCCTTCTTCCAGAACGGCGCTCGGGTCTTGAGGAAATCCATCAGGAATTCGGCCGCCGCGAAGGCGGCGCCGCGGTGGGCGGCGGCGGTGCCGACGAACACGATCGCCTCGCCCGGGCGGACCAGACCGTGGCGATGGACGACGAGGAGGCGGGCGAGCGGCCAGCGCGCCACGGCCTCGTCCGCGAGGCGGCCGATCTCGGCTTCCGCCATGCCCGGATAATGTTCAAGCTCGAGCGCGGCGAGCGTGCCGCCCTCGCTGCGGCAGAAGCCCGCGAAGCTGACGACGGCCCCGACATCCTCGCCGCCGGCGAGGGCGGCACCGAGGGTCGCCGGATCGAACGGCTCGCCGACGATGCGAATCTCTCGGCGAATCTCTCGGGTCTCCGTCATCGGGAACCTCAGCCGCCGGTCATCGGGGGGAAGAAGGCGACTTCGCGCGCGCCTGCGATCGGCGTCTCGGGCTCGACGTGCTTCTTGTCGAGAGCGACGCGGATGACGTCCGGCTTCTCGAAAGCGTGCGCATAGCCCTCGCCCTGCCCGGCGAGCCAGCGGACGAGCTCACCCGCCGTGTGGACGGAGGCCGGCGGCGCGATCTCCTCCTCCGGCGTTCCGATGCGCTCGCGCACCCAGGCGAAATAGACGGCTTTCATGGCAGGCGGCTCCCAGGGGCCGATGATCCGCGGGCATAGGCCGCGCGGCCGGGCGCCTCAATCGACCAGATGGCCGATGCCGGCGCGGAAATAATCCCAACCCGTATAAAGGGTGAGAACGGCCGAAAGCCAGAGCAGCACCAGACCCGCCGTCGTCGTGTGCGGCACGATCTGGTCGCCCGCCGGCCCGGCGAGCAGCACCCCGATCGCGACCAATTGAAGGGTCGTCTTCCATTTCGCGAGCCGTGTGACCGGCACGCTGACCCGCAACTCGGCCAGGAACTCACGCAAGCCCGAAACAAGGATCTCGCGGCAGAGTATGACGATTGCGGCCACGATCGACGCACCCGATATGGTGCCGTCGCCGGCCATCAGAAGAAGGCAGGCGGCGACGAGCAGCTTGTCGGCAATGGGATCGAGCATGCGGCCGAGGGCCGATTGCTGGGCCCACATGCGGGCGAGGTAGCCGTCGAGGAAATCGGTGATGGCGGCCGCGACGAAGATCGCGACGGCGACCCAGCGGCTGGTCGGCCCGGGCACGAGGAAGCACACGGTCACCGCGCCGACGGCGGCGATCCGGGCGTAGGTGAGGATGTTCGGCAGATTGAACGCGCTGGACCGCGACATCGACGCAACCCGTATTCTCGCCGCGAGGCCGGTGGGCTCGTCAGACCATGCCGGCCGCCCGGCGTCAACCCGTGAGGCCCCGGTTCCCGTCCTCGGGCGGCGAGGCCCATCATCCGATTGCCGCATCCGGCCGGGGAGATTAGAACTTTCCAATGCGCGTGATCGATCTCGCCAACCCGACCCGCTTCCTCGCCTTCGCCGAAAAGGCGATCCCGTGGCTCGCCGCGATCAGCGCGGTGTTGCTCGCGGTCGGCCTGTGGATGTCGTTCTTCGTGGCGCCGGCCGATTACCAGCAGGGCGAGACGGTGCGGATCATGTTCATCCACGTGCCCTCCGCCTGGCTCGGCATGTTCGCTTACACGCTGATGGCGGCCTCGGCGCTCGGCACCCTGGTGTGGAAGCACCCCCTCGCCGATGTGGCGGCGCGGGCGGCGGCGCCGCTCGGGGCGGTGTTCACCTTCCTCGCCCTCGTCACCGGCTCGCTGTGGGGCAAGCCGATGTGGGGGACCTGGTGGGTCTGGGATGCCCGGCTCACCTCGATGCTGATCCTGTTTCTCATGTATCTCGGCCTGATCGCGCTGTGGCATGCGATCGAGGATCCGATCCGCGCCGGCAAGACGGTCGCCGTGCTGATCCTGGTCGGCTTCATCAACATCCCGATCGTGAAGTTTTCGGTCGATTGGTGGAACACGCTGCACCAGCCGGCGAGCGTCTTTCGCATGGGCGGCTCGACGATCGACCCGTCCATCCTGCATCCCCTGTTCGTCATGGCGATCGCCTCCACGCTGATGTTCGTGACGCTGCATCTGATGGGCATGCGCAACGAGATCCTGCGCCGCCGCCTGCGTTCCCTCGCGCTCCGGGCCGCAGAGGCGCAGGGCGGGGCGCCGCGCGCCGCCCGTGCCAGCGAGGCGTGAGAGGGTTCATGTTCGGTCTCGGGCCTCACGCCGGATTCATCGTCGCCGCCTATGCCGCCGTCGCCGTCACGCTGGTCGTGACCATCGGCAAGATCGTGCTCGATTATCGCGCCCTCGGCCGGCGTATCCGCACCCTCGAAGCCCGCGGTGTGAAGCGGCGCTCGGAGGGCGGCCGATGACCCGCCTGACCGAAGCCCCCGCGCCGCTCGATCACGTCCCGAACGCAGGCGATCCGGCGGCTGAGCCGACCGCGCGAACCCCGGCCGTGCCCGAGGCGCCAGCCGCCCCCAAGGCAGCGCCGGACCTCGACGGCTTTTTCCCGCCCGAGGCGGATTCCTTCGCCGAGGCCCCCGAGCCGACGCCCGCCCCTGCCCCGGCTGAGCCCGCGGTGGAGGCCGTGCTGCCGGCCGAAACGCCATCCCCGCCGCCCGAACGGCCGGCGCCCGTTCGCCGCGCTCCGACGCCGGAGCCGCCGCGGCGGCGCTTCCGCCTCGCGGTGCTCATCCCGCTCGTCGTCTTCGCCGGGCTTGCGGCCTTGTTCTTCACGCGCCTCGACGACGGCGCCGATCCCTCGACGATTCCGTCCGCCCTCATCGGTCAGCCGGCGCCGACCACCGACCTGCCGCCGCTCGCCGGCCTCACCCGCGACGGCCAGCCGGTGCCCGGCCTCGACGCGTCCGATTTCAAGGGGCGGGTCACGCTGGTGAATGTGTGGGCGTCCTGGTGCGCGCCCTGTCGGCTGGAGCACCCGCTGGTGCTCGCTCTGTCGCAGGACCCGCGCATCCGCGTCGTCGGGATCAACTACAAGGACCTGTCGGACAATGCGCTGCGCTTCATCAACGCCCTCGGCAACCCGTTCGCCGCCGTCGGCGTCGATGCGAACGGCCGCGCAGCGATCGAATGGGGCGTCTACGGCGTGCCGGAAACCTTCGTGGTCGGCGCCGACGGCACCATCCGCTACAAGCAGATCGGCCCGCTGACGCCCGAGGCCGTCTCCGGCCCCTTCGGCGCCGCCATCGAAGCGGCGCTCAAGGACGCCGCGGCCAAGCCCGCCGGCGGGAGCTGAGGGCGCCGCCTGATGCCGCTGTTTTTGGCTGCCGGGCTCCAACGGGCAATGGCACGGACCTCATCCTCTCCGCTCGCGACCCTTCTCCCCTTTGGGGAGAAGGTGCCCCGAAGGGGCGGATGAGGGGGATAAAACACCTATATCTTAATTAGTTAAGGTAATCCGGCGAGAGTGCGAAGGCCCCTCATCCGGCCCTATCGGGCCACCTTCTCCCCGCCAGCGGGGAGAAGGGACGCGCGGAGAGGTCTTTGAAGCATCGCCCGGACGAGCCGGGCGATGCTTCACAGTCGAACGGCGTTTCTCTACCCCAGGCCATAGATAGGCGCGGAGGCCTAAGAGCACGCCACGCCGAACGGCAACCCTCAGAGATAGAAGTCGTATTCCCGCGCCGTGGGGTTCTCGAACAGCGACTGGAACTCGCCGATCTTGACCTCCCGGTAGAGCTCCAGGAAGCGGTGGGGAATGGTCTCGACCAACACGTCGGCGTGGACCAGCCGATCGAGCGCGGCGAAGAAAGTGGTCGGCATCGGCGGCCCGGATTCGCTGTAGGCCCGGCCGGTCGAAGGCGGTGTCGGCTCGAGCTTCTTCGTCATGCCGTGGTGGATGCCGGCGAGAATCGCCGCCAGCACAAGGTGCGGGCTCGCATCCGCGCAGGCGACGCGGTGCTCGACGCGGCGCGCCGGACCATCGCCGAGCGGGATGCGGAAGGCGACCGAACGGTTGTTGTGCGCCCAGTTGCCGGTGAGCGGCACGAACACCTTCGGCTTGTAGCGGCGGAACGCCGAGAAGTTCGGCGCGAAAAACGCCAGCGATTCCGCGAGCGAGGCCTGGAGGCCCGCGATCGCGTTGTGGAGCCGCGGCTCGCCCTCCGTGCCGGCGAAGACGTTGCGGCCGCTCTCGTCCGCCATGCTGACATGGACGTGCATGCCGTTGCCGGGCTGATCGATGAAGGGCTTCGCCATGAAGGTGGCGTCGAGCCCGCGGGCCCGCGCGACACCCTGGATGATGCGCTTCAAGAGGATCGCGTGGTCGGCGGCGAGCACCGGATCCGACACGTGACGCAGGTTGATCTCGAACTGGCCGAGGCCGTATTCGGCGACCGCCGTCGAGGCGGGGACGCCCTGGGCCTCGGCGGCGGCGGCGACCGCGAGGATGAACTCGGAATAATCCTCGACCGCGCTCATGCCGAGATTGAGGGCGGTGCGCGGCACCTCACCGGTGCGGGCGAGCGGCGCCGGGCGGATGCCGCCGTCGGCGGTGCGCTTCGGGTCGATCAGGTAGAATTCGAGCTCGCAGGCGACGGTCGGGTGCAGGCCGTCGGCGCGCAGGCGGGCGACCACGTCGGCGAGGATCTTGCGCGGATCAAACCACAGGAGTTCGCCCGTCGTGGCGTCGCGCATCTCGATCAGGCATTGGGCGGTCGGGGCCGAGGCCCACGGCACCGGCGCGAGGGTGCCCGGCAGCGGCCAGCAGATGCCGTCCGGATCGCCGTCCGAGCCGCCGTAGCCTTGGGCGTCGCAGCCGTGGCCCTGCACGTCGAGCACCGCCGCACAGGCCGAGAAGGCGACGCCGGACTCGTACACGCGGGCGAGATCGGCGGCGGCTTCCCGTTTGCCGAATACCTGGCCCGAGAGGCCGATCATGAAGGCATCGACGAAGCGAGTGTCGGGATGGCGTTCGAGAAAAGCACGCCAATCGTCAGCGGCGCGGTGTCGGCCTTCACTCATGATGCACCGTCTCGTCCTTTTGCGGTCTGTCTTCGGTGGGTCGGATGCCGGGCCGTCAGCCCAGGCGGTCGCGGAGAGCGTAGAACGTCATCGCCGCGACGAGGAGGGGGGAGCGGAGAACTTTTCCGCCCGGGAAATCGAGCACGGGGAAGCGCGCGAGCAGCGAAAGGTCGGCGTCGCCGCCGGAAATCGCGTCGGCGACGACCTTGCCGCACCACGGCGCGATGACGACGCCCTTGCCGGAATAGCCCGCCGCCACCGTCACCCGTGGACTGAGCCGGCGCACCAGCGGCAGCCGCGACGTGGTGATGGCCAGGGTCCCGCCCCAGGCATGGTCGATCCGCACGTTGGAAAGCTGCGGGTAGATCTTCAGCATATGGCCGCGCACGAAGCCGGCGATATCGGCGGGGAAGCTGTAGCCGTAGGTCTCGCCCCCGCCGAACAGGAGGCGCCGCTCTTCGGTCAGGCGGAAATAATAGACGACGAACCGGCCATCGACGACCGCCGCATCGTTGGCGATGAGGGAGCGGGCGAGATCCTCGCCGAGCGGCTCGGTCGTGATGATGAAATTGTTGAGAGGCATGAGCTTGCGCTCGGCCGCCGGGGCAAAGCCGTCGAGATAGCCATTGCCGGCGACGAGGAGGTGGCGGGCGCGGATCTCGCCGCGCGGCGCGCGCACCACGACCCGGTCACCCTCTTCGCGATAATCGAGCGCGGGGGTGCGCTCGTAGATCGTCGCACCGGCCGCGACCGCCCGCCGGGCCATGCCGTAGGCGAGCCGCAGCGTGTGGACGTGGCCGCCGGCCCGGTCGTAGTAGCCGCCGTGATAATCGTCGCTGCCGACGAGCTTGCGGCCTTCCTCCCGGGTCAGCGGGAAGATGTCCTCGTGGCCGAATTCGCGGCGCAGAACCTCGACATGGGCATGGGCGTCGGCGACCTGGCCCGGCTTGTGGCGCAGGCTGACGATGCCCGGGCGATAGGCGCAGTCGATGCCCTCCTCCCGGGCGATCTCGTCGACGAGGCCGAGAAGATGGGCCCGGGCGGCCTTGGCCTGATCCCACAAAGCGTGGGCGGCGTCGCGGCCGAGGGTCGCGGCAAGCTCCTGGGGTGTTTTGCGCCAGCCGAGCCCGGCCTGTCCGCCGTTGCGGCCCGAGGCGCCCCAGCCGACCGACGCCTGATCGATCACCGTGACGTTGGTGCCGCGGCGGGCGAGATGAAGGGCGGCCGAGAGCCCGGTGAAGCCCGCCCCGACGATGCACACGTCGGTGTCGAGACTCGCCGCCAGCGTCGGGAAGGCCGGCTGCGTGCCGGCCGTCGCGGCATAATAGGACGGGGCATGGCGGTCGGCGGTATCGCCGCGCTCCCGGACCGTTCGTTGTGCCATGCTGCCCTGCCTCGAATTGATCGCACAATTCTGCGATCGCAGTTCGAGGAAGTCAACCGCTCCGCATCGCCGTCCGGTCGCGGGTGACCGCTCAGAGCCCCGAGCGGCCGATCAGCCCCATGCCGTCGGCGATATCGCTCGCGATCGCCGCGCGCAAGGCGGGGGCATCGCCGGCCTCGATGGCGGCGAGCGCGACCTGGTGCTGATCGACCAGATTCGTGGTGCCGAACCGGCCGTAGACGACCCGCATATAGGGTCCGAACTGCAGCCACAGGGTTTCGATCAGGTGCGCCAGGGTACGGTGGGGCTGCGCCCGGTACATCGCGAAATGAAAGGCGAAATTGCCCTCCATGTAGCCGGCGACGTCGCCGTTCTTGAGCGCCACGCCCATGGCGTTGTCGATGCGCTTCATCTCGGCCCGGATCGACCGTGTCAGGAAGGGCAACGAGCGCTCGGCGGCATCGGGCTCCAGCAGAAGCCGGCAATGGAGTAGGTCGTCGAACCGCTCCGCCGTCATCTCAGGGATCGTGATGCGGCGCTTGGAGCGGATCTCGAAGGCGTTCTCGGCGGCGAGCCGGGTCAGCGCCTCGCGCACTGGCATCGGGCTGACGCCGAGCTCCTGGGCCAGCACGCGGGTCGAGATGCCGACGCCCGGCATGATGCGGCCGACGAGGAGCCGGTTGCGCAGTTCCTCGTAGATCTGCGCCGCCCGCGAGGGCTCGGCTTCGCCCTCGACCTCGTCCTCGGACCCGTCGGCGAGCTCGGCGGCCGCCGACCCAGCGCGTTTCACCATCGCTTCTCTTCCCATGGCGCGCCGGACGCCGGCGCGCGCTCCACGCGGGCGGCACCGGCTGCAACCGTCGGCGGAACGGAGCGGCCCTTGAGGGCACCCGTTCCGCGTCGGTTGCAGGCTCGGCGCGGTTGCGCGCGGCGAAGCTCCTAATGCGCCCGAGAGCGCCGCTTCGCGCAAGCCGTTTCGCGTCTGAGCGGCGCGCGATCCAGCGAAAAAGGGGGCAACTGCGATCTCACCTCTTGCCGGCCTCGCAGGGAGCGACAAAGATGCGGCCGCCCGCGACGGAAAGAGACGGAAAAATGGCCCTGCTTTGCCCTTCAGACGCCGTGTTCGACGGCGAGCGCGCCACGCTTGCGAACTGGCGCCTCGCCCCCTGGAGCGCCTGGGGCTTCCGCCATGTCCGCGAACTGATCCCGACCGCCGGCATCGCCCGGGGGCCCTTCACCGCCGTGCTCGGCGGCACCCCCGATCCGGGCCTTACCGGGCTCGCCTTCACCGGGCCCGACGGCGTGCGCCGCACGGTCGGATCCCTCATCGGCGAGAGCGACACCGACGGCCTCGTCGTCCTGCACAAGGGGCGGATCGCCTTCGAGCATTATCGCGACGGCGTCTCGCCGGCGGACGAGCACATCGTCTTCTCGGTGAGCAAGTCGATCACCGCCCTCCTCGCCGGCATCGCCGTCGGCCAGGGCGCGCTCGATCCCGACGCGCCGGTCGCTCGCTACGTTCCCGAGGTCGCCGGCGGCGCCTACGCGGACGCGACGGTGCGCCACGTGCTCGACATGAGCGTCGCCATCACCTTCATCGAGGACTATCTCGATCCCGACGGCGACGTCGCCCGCTACCGGGTCGCGATGGGATGGAACCCGGCGCCGAGCCCGGTGCCGACCGCGGGCCTCAACGCCTTCGTCGCCAAGCTTCCGCGTGCCGAGGGGCCGCATGGGCACACCTTCCATTATGTGTCGCCGAATTCCGACCTGCTCGGTTGGATCCTGGAGCGGGCGACCGGCGCCCGGTTCGCACCCTACATGAGCGAAGTTCTCTGGAAGCCGCTCGGCGCGGAAGCCGACGGCTCCGTGGCGGTCGACCGGCTCGGCGCGCCGCGCACGGCGGGCGGCATCTGCGTGACGCTGCGCGATCTCGCCCGGGTGGGCGAGATGGTCCGCCGCGAGGGCGAGGCGAACGGGCGCCAAATCGTGCCGGCCGCCTGGATCGCCGATCTGCGCCACAACGGCGATCCCGCGGCCTGGGCGCGCGGCGCGATGACTGGGCTGTTTCCGAACGGCCGCTACCGCAGCAAATGGTATGCGAGCGGCAACGCCGCCGGCGCCTTCTGCGGCATCGGCATTCACGGCCAATGGCTCTATATCGACCCGCGCGCCGAGGTCGTCATCGCCAAAGTGTCCTGCCAGCCGCTGCCGGTCGACGATCCGCTCGACAAGGTCCTGGTGGCGGGCTTCGAGGCGATCGCGGCCGCCTTCTGAAGCGCAAGATCGTTTCCCCGTTGCGCCGCCCCCGGCAGAAATGATGTGATCCTGCGATCTGAGGGGGAGGATCTATGCGCGACGCCATCGACGAGATCGACATCAGCATCCTCGCGGCGCTGCAGGTCGATTCCGCGCGGCCCGTGACGGAAATCGCGGCCGAGGTCGGCCTCTCCCAGGCGCCGTGCTGGCGGCGCATCCAGCGGCTGCGCGAGGAGGGGTACATCCGGGCGGAGGTCGCCCTGCTCGACCGCCGCAAGCTCGGCTTCGCCACCCAATTCTTCGCCCAGGTGCGGCTCGCCGCCCATGCCCGGGCGAACCTCGCGGAATTTGAAAAGGCGATCCTCGCCCATCCGGAAGTGATGGAGTGCTACGCCACGATCGGGACGATGGACTTCCTGCTGCGCATCGTCACCCGCGACGTCGAACACTACGAAGACTTCCTCATGCGCGCCCTGTCACAACTTCCGGGCGTACAAGAAATCCAGAGCACCCTCGCCCTCTCCGAAGTGAAATCCACGACCGCCCTCCCGCTGACGAAGCGGTGAACACACACACCGGAACGCCCCGGTCGCCCGGCCTATTTCCGAGGGTTGTTCGTCGCCTTCGGAAATGCCAATGAATGTGTCGGGGAAGACATATCTGCCGGAGCCATCAGTCCGGCAGTGTGAGATTGGGGTTGAGGTTGTGGCGGGACGTCGTGTCTTCGACGGGCGCGTGATCTTTGATCATTTGCCTAAGACTGCGGGGCAGGCGGTCAACAAGTGGCTGAGACGGACGCTCGGGGGAGACGCCGTCACACCCAATATGGTCGCCTACCATAATGAAGCAATTCGCCGTTATGGCGGACGCTACTCGGTGATCTCCGGGCATATCGAGTTCGACCATACCCCATTCGACCCGCGTTACAAGTATATCACCTGTATCCGCGAGCCGATCGATCGCTACGTTTCGTGGCTCTATTTCATGCTCGGAAATCCGGCGGAGGACCCTCGCCTGCGGGCCGCCGTTGCCGACTTCATCGCGAGCGAAGGCGAGCCCCCGCCCGCCGGCGTGCCGTTCTTCCAGTCGAACGCCTATGTCGGCCATTTCTCAGCGATCTCCGACCGGATCGCGACCGACGACCAGCAGCGTCTCGATCACGCCGTTTCGGTCGTGCAGGATTTCGACGTCTGGGGACTCTACGACAACCTCGACGGATTCCTGGTCGAGACCGCGAAGCTTCTCGAGACCGGTTCGCCGGCGCCTCTGGAGCCGGTCAATCGAACGGAGCAGCGGCCGGCCGTGGCCGACCTGCCGCCGCGGCTCCGCTCAAGGATCGAGGAGATCAACGCTCTCGATATCGCCTTATACGCGGCGCTCCGAGCCCAGCGCGCGCGTCGTCCCGGGCGACTGGCCGCGTTGTTCTCGAAGGGGCAGACGGCGCCCGAGCGGCCCTGGCCGGGCGCGACCTCTCGCATCGCCACGACCCCGGACTTCACCCTGACGGCGTGCCGACTCGAGGGGGCGACGTCCTTGCGCCGCGGGGACCAGGTCCGGACGAAAGTCGATTTCACACTGCGACGAAGCTACGCCGCGCTCTTCGCGAACGTGCGCATCCTCGACGACGCGGGCCGTTGCGTCTTCGGCCTCGACGATAGTGAAAGGTTCAAGCTGGAACCGGTGGCAGGCGGCGCAGTCTCTTGGAAGACATCCGTCGTAGCCGACCTTCCGGAAGGCTCCTATTCGATCTCGCTCAAGCTCGACGTCGAGGACGACGGCAGGGTCGTCCCTCTCGCGCGCCTCCACGACGCGCTCGCCTTCGATATCCTGCCCGCCCCGCGCGTCCGGGCCTGGACCGGCAGCCACGATCTGCCGGTGAGCATGGCGTTCGATCAGCCGATCCCTCACCTCCTGGAAAGTGAACGATATCCGCTCTCCCTGCCCAAGAGGGTCGAGCCGGGTGCCGAGATCCAGCTTCAGCTTCCGCCGCCCAAGGGGGCCGATGCGGACCGGTCGATGCCGACCATGGCGCTGCGCTGGGTCCGGATCATTGACGGTCATCCGCATTTCAACGGGATGACGAACGTCGCTCCGGACGCGGTCGCGGAACCCATCACCATCACGGTGCGGGCGCCGGACGCCATCGGGAAATATAGGGCGCATCTCGCCGTGGCGGCCGGATCCGGCGATCCCCGCGCCCCGGACGCGATCGTGATCGAGAGCGGCGAGACGCACGTCCTGCCGAAGGATGGCCTCCGCTACGCCGGTGGCGATGCCCAGTGCGCGCCGACCCAGATCGGGCGCCGGCAGGGCGGCACCATCGCTTCGAACGGCACACCGGGCTTCCTCGTCCACGGGCCCTACGCAGCCCTTCCCGCCGGTATCTACCGCGTCGTGGTGCGCGGATCCGCAACGGGCGGAACAGGATGGGCCGATGCGTGCCATCAAGGCGGCACGGCGCGGCTCGGCTACCACCCCTTCGGGTCGGGCGGGGCCGCCGGCAGTGGCGCCCTGGCGGACTTCGTCATCCGAAGCGACCGCGATATCGAAGGCCTCGAAGTGCGTGTGTGGGCCGATTCCGGCGCGCGCGTCATGGTGTCGGAGATCGCGATCGTGCCGCAGACGATCTTCTGAGCGGTGCAATCCGGCGACGGCGGGCCTGCGGGCCGAGGCGCGGCAGGTGGCCGCGCTGGGATCACCCCTGCGCGGCGATCGCGTCGGCGAGGGCGACGGTGCGGGATGCGGCTTCGGCGTGGAGGCGCTCGACCATGCGGCCGTCGAGGGCGATGGCGCCGCGGGTGCGGTTCTCGGGGCCGCGAACGCCTCGATGACGCGGCGGGCCTGAGCCACTTCGCGCGGCGTCGGCGCGAAGATGCGGTTCGCGATGTCGATCTGGCTCGGATGGATCAGCGTCTTGCCGTCGAGGCCGAAATCGCGGGCCTGGACGCATTCCGCCTCGAAGCCGACGCTGTCGTCGAAGGCGTTGAACACGCCGTCGAGCACGTCGAGACCGTAGGCGCGGCCGGCGACGAGCGCGGCCGACAGGAACGGCACCAGCGGCGCGCGGCCCGGCACGGAGCGCACGCGCAGGTCCTTGGCGAGGTCGTTGAGCCCGAGCACCAGGCAGGTGAGCTTGTTGGCGATCTCCGCCTCGCGGGCGATCGCCACCGTCTCCGGCCGCAGCGCGGCGAGCGGGGTCTCGATCATCGCCCAGATGGCGATCTGAGAGGGCGCGCCGGCGCGGGCGAGATCGCGGCCGAGCTCGATCACGTCCTCGTCGCTCTCGACCTTGGGCAAGAGCACCGCATCGGGCTTCGCCGCGGCGACCATGGCGACGTCGGCGGGGTTCCAGGGCGTCTCGAGCGCGTTGATGCGCACGACGACCTCGCGGGACCCGAAGGCCCGTGCGGCGAGCGCGGCGGCGAGCGCCTCGCGGGCCTCGGCCTTCGCCTCCGGGGCGACGGAATCTTCGAGATCGAGGATGATGCCGTCGACGGGCAGATGCGCCGCCTTTTCGAGCGCCCGGGCGTTCGAACCCGGAACATAGAGCAGACTACGGCGCGGACGGATGGTCATGCTCGGCCTCCTCGCGGGGTCGTCGAACGGCTCCGGCGGCGTGCCGGACGCGGCGCCCCGGGGACGATCGCCGGGGAACACCGCGACTTTTGGGAAGCGGACGAGAGCCCGCGCGGGACGCGTGAGGATCGCGCGCGGGGCCGGACGCGAAGCGGCAAGGCCGGATCCGGCTGGACCGGATCCCGCTGGATCAGATCCAGGGACGCTCCGCGGCGATCGCGCCCTCGTGGGTCGTGATCGAGGTGCCCTTCTCCAGCGTCAGGCCGATATCGTCCAGCCCGTTGAGGAGGCAGTGCTTGCGGAACGGATCGATGTCGAAGTGCACCGTTCCGCCATCGGGCCCGCGGATTTCCTGCGCGGCGAGGTCGATGGTGAGCGTCGCGTTGGCGCCGCGCGAGGCGTCGTCCATCAGCTTGCCCAGGTCTTCCGGCGACACCACGATCGGCAAAATGCCGTTCTTGAAGCAGTTGTTGTAGAAGATGTCGGCGAACGAGGTCGAAATCACGCAGCGGATGCCGAAATCGAGCAGCGCCCACGGCGCATGCTCGCGGCTCGAGCCGCAGCCGAAATTGTCACCGGCGACGAGCACCTCGGCCTTGCGGTAGGCCGGCTTGTTGAGCACGAAATCGGCGTTCTCGGAGCCGTCGTCGTTGTAGCGCTGCTCGGAGAACAGGCCCTTGCCGAGGCCGGTGCGCTCGATCGTCTTCAGATATTGCTTCGGGATGATCATGTCGGTGTCGACATTGATCAGCGGCAGCGGCGCCGCCACCCCGGTGAGCGTGGTGAATTTCTGCATGGGACGCGGACCCTCGGCGAGGCACGAACGACGCCGGGGCGGGTGCGCTCCGGCGATTTTGAACCGTTCTTTGCGCCGGGCACCGCGTCGGGTCAAGCCCGGCGTTCGACCGGGCTTGGTGCGTGCGGCCGGAAGCTGATCAATGACCGCCGCGGCGATCGCGGCGGCGCTCGACCGGCTGATAGGCGATGCGCGCGTGGTGCGTGCAATAGGGGATGCCGGTCTCGGAGCGCTTGCCGCAGAACGAGAAGCCCTCGCTTCCGGGATCGCCGATCGGCCAGCGGCAGCTCTGCTCGGTCAGCATCATGATCGTGACGCGCTCGTTCATCACGACCACGTTGTCGACCCGCGCCTGGGGCTCGGGCTCGGCCTCGACCATGTAGGTCGGCTCGATCTTGAGGGCGGTGTTGCCGACCGCGGCGACCGCGGGACGCGCCTGACGCGGAGCACTCTGGGCGACCTGCTTCGGCGCGCGGCGCACCGCCGGAGCGGCAACCACGGCCGGGGCGGCAGCGATCGGCGCAGCACCGGCCGGGCGCACCCGTCCGGACAGGCCGAGCCGGTGGATCTTGCCGATGACGGCGTTGCGGGTGACCTCGCCGAGGGACGAGGCGATTTGGCTGGCGCTCAAGCCGTCGGTCCAGAGCCTCTTCAGAAGCTCTACCCGTTCGTCGGTCCAGGACATCGAGCCATCCTTTCCGGTTCGCAAGTTCGAGGTCGCGGCAGAGGCCAACCGCGTCAGCGGCGAACCTCGAACCGTTCGAGCAGGCGACATCCGGCCGTCGCGGCCTCGCAGCATCTCAAAAGAGCGCCGTTCCGGCCGCGCGGAGCGGCAGGCTGGAATCCCGAATCGACCGAGAAGCGGACGAAGCGCGCCCGCGACCGGATATTCCGATCTCGAGGAGAGTGAGGACCCAACCTGCTACACGAGATATCGTGCTCTGGTTAACAATTCCCTACTATATGGCGTGACTCGCTGACAAGAGTCGCCGCGGAGGCCGTTTCGGGAGAGACGCCTTTATCCCCAGAAGACGCGAAAGTGCCGTCTCGGACCGTCTCGATCGGCCCTCCGATGGCGATCCCGCTTTCGCCCCGCGGCGTCGCAATCGCCGCCGGCCCACGCGCGCGAGCATTGACATGCGACCGGGTGTTCGTCTTATAGGAAAGGTCCGTGGTGCCGCCGGTGGCGGCATCTTTCATTTTCGGGCCTTGCGGCTCGATCCCGTCGGGCCGATCGGCCCGGTCGTTGCCGCCGTGGCACCTTCGGTTCCCGGCGGCATGATTTTTCCGGGCCGCGTTCCGCTCCGGCGTCGCCGGGTGGGGGCCGGCCACACGAGCCCGGTGACCGCCGCCATGACCTCGTCGAGCCTCTATCCGACCTTCGCCCGCGTCGACCTCTCGTTCGAAACCGGAGAGGGTGCGTGGCTGCACGGCAGCGACGGACGAACCTACCTCGATTTCGGCTCCGGCATCGCGGTGACCTCGCTCGGCCACGCCCACCCCCATCTGGTGGCGACGCTTCAGACCCAGGCCGCCAAGGTTTGGCACACCTCGAACATCTTCCGTATCCCCGAGCAGGAGCGTCTCGGCGACCGGCTCGTCGCCGAGACGTTCGCCGACCGGGTGTTCTTCACCAATTCGGGTGCCGAGGCGCTCGAGGCCGCGATCAAGACGGCGCGGCGCTATCATTATGTGAACGAAGAGCCCGAGCGCTACCGCATCATCACCTTCGAGGGCGCCTTCCACGGCCGCACCCTCGCCACCATCGCGGCCGGCGGGCAGCAGAAATATCTCGAAGGCTTCGGCCCCAAGGTCGACGGTTTCGATCAGGTCGTGTTCGGCGACATCGCGGCGGTTGAAGACGCCATCGGCCCGGACACCGGCGCCATCCTCATCGAGCCGATCCAGGGCGAAGGCGGCGTCCGCCCGGTGCCCCATGCGTTCCTGCGCGAACTGCGCGCGCTGTGCGACCGCACCGGCCTCCTCCTCATCTTCGACGAGGTGCAGACGGGCGTCGGTCGGACCGGCCGCCTATTCGCCCACGAATGGTCGGGCATCACCCCGGACATCATGGCGATCGCCAAGGGCATCGGCGGCGGCTTCCCGCTCGGCGCCTGCCTCGCCACCGAAGAGGCCGCGAAGGGCATGACGCCGGGCGTGCACGGCACGACCTTCGGCGGCAATCCGCTCGCGATGGCGGTCGGCAACGCCGTGCTCGACGTGGTGCTGGCTCCCGGCTTCCTCGACGAGGTGAACCGCATCGGCCTCATCCTCAAGCAGAAGCTCGCCGGCCTGGTCGACGGCCACCCGGAGGTGTTCGAGCTCGTGCGCGGCGAGGGTCTGATGCTCGGCCTCAAGTGCCGCGTGCCGTCCGGCGACGTGGTCGCGGCGATGCGCTCGGTCGGCATCCTCGGCGTCGGCGCCGGCGACAACACCGTGCGCCTCTTGCCGCCGCTCATCGTCGGCGAGGCCGAGGTGTCCGCAGCCTTCGAGCGCCTCGAAGCCGCGGCACTCAAGATCGAGACGGTGCTGGAGGCCGAGCGTGCCGCCGCCGAAGCCGAGGAAGAGGCGGAGATCGCATCGTGAGCCTGCCGATCCGCCATTTCCTCGATCTCGATCAGCTTCCCGCGAGCGAGCTCCGCACCATCCTCGACGAAAGCGCCCGGCTGAAGAGCGAGCGCGGCGGACGCCGCCGGCTCGACGGGCCGTTCGCGGGCCGCTTCCTCGCCATGGTGTTCGAGCGTCCCTCGACGCGCACCCGCGTCTCGTTCGACGTCGCCATGCGCGAGCTCGGCGGCGAGACCATCATGCTGACCGGCGCGGAGATGCAGCTCGGCCGCGGCGAGACCATCGCCGACACCGCGCGCGTGCTGTCGCGCTATGTCGATGCCATCATGATCCGCGTGCTCGATCACGAGGCCTTGGAAGAACTCGCGGCGAACGCGACGGTGCCGGTCATCAACGGCCTCACCAAGCGTTCGCACCCCTGCCAGATCATGGCCGACGTGCTGACCTTCGAGGAACATCGCGGGCCGATCGCCGGCCGCAAGGTGGCCTGGACGGGCGACGCCAACAACGTGCTCGCCTCCTGGGTCCACGCCGCCGAACGCTTGTCCTTCGAATTGCGCATCGCGACGCCGCCGGAGCTTGCGCCGGAACCCGAACTCCTCGCCAAGGCGGCGGCGCATGGCGCCCGCGTCTTCGCCACCACCGATCCCTTCGAGGCGGTGGACGGCGTCGATTGCGTCGTCACCGACACCTGGGTGTCGATGGGCGACAAGGAGCGCGAGCGCCGGCACAACCTGTTGAAGCCCTATCAGGTCAACGAGCGGCTGATGGCGGCGGCGGCGAAGGACGCGATCTTCATGCATTGCCTGCCGGCCCACCGTGAGGAAGAGGTCACCGCGGCGGTGATGGATGGCCCGCAATCCGTCGTGTTCGACGAGGCGGAGAACCGGCTGCACGCGCAGAAGGGCATCCTCGCTTGGTGCCTCGCCGGACGCGAGGCCGCGTGAGCTCGCCCGTGCCGTCGTCCAACCCGTCCGATCCTGCCGTCAAGCCCGCCGCCATCGGGCCGGCTCCGGTCGATTCCGTGCTGCCGTTCTCGGTCTCGCCGCTCGACGTGCGCGGTCGGGTGGCGCTGCTCGGCCCAGCGGTCGATGCGATCCTCAAACGCCACGATTATCCGAAGCCGGTGTCGCGCCTGCTCGGCGAGGCGATCGTACTCACCGCCATGCTCGGCACAGCGCTGAAGTTCGAGGGCCGCTTCACGCTACAGACCGCGACCGACGGCGCGGTCGACATGATCGTGGTCGATTTCGAGACGCCGGATCGCATCCGCGCCTATGCGCGGTTCGACCGCGATGCGGTCGAGGCGATGCCGGCCTCGGAAGCCCAGCCCGAGCGCCTGCTCGGTCAGGGCCATCTGGCGCTCACCGTGGACCAGGGTGTCCACATGCAGCGTTATCAGGGCATCGTCGCCCTCGACGGCACCACGCTCGAAGAGGTCGCGCACCAATATTTCGCCCAGTCGGAGCAGATCCCGACCCGCGTGCGCTTGGCCGTGGGCGAGGTGATGAGCCGCCAACCGGGCGAAGCGCCGAGCCATGCCTGGCGCGCCGGCGGCGTCATGGTGCAGTTCCTTCCGGAGGCGCCGGACCGCATCGCTCACCGCGACCTCGCGCCGGGCGATGCCCCGGGCGGCCTCGACGACGAGGATGGGATCCGCGAGGACGAGGACGATGCCTGGGTCGAGGCGCGGGCCCTCGTCGACACCGTCGAGGACCACGAACTGACCGATCCGGACCTGACGCCGGAACGCCTCCTCGTCCGCCTGTTCCACGAGCGGGGCGTGCGGGTCTACGAACCGCACCCGATCCACGATCGCTGCCGCTGCTCGCGGGAGAAGGTCGAGAGCATGCTCGCCCAGTTCTCCGAAGAGGAGAAGACGGACATGACGGTCGACGGGGAGATCGTCGTGACCTGCGAGTTCTGCTCGAGCGTCTACCGCTTCCGCGCCGACGAAGTGTGACGGGCTGGTCCGTCGAGACGGCCCGACGCGAGCCCAAGGTATCAGCGGGGCGTGATCGATCACGCCCGGTTTCCGTCATCGGAGCGTTTGGCTTCGGTCCGGATTTGCTCTAAGCAGTGCCTCGAATGCGCGGCCGACCGGCCGTGGGGGGATGAATCAAAAAGGAGGGCGCCACGGCACAGAGCCGGCGGCGTTCGGGCAAACTTCTGCGTCGCGACGTCGCGGAATGGGGGGCCATATGGTGAAAATCCGCGATCCGCAACGCGCGGACGAGACGCGCTGGCGTGAACTCTGGGCCGGCTACAACGCCTTCTACGAAACCGAGCTTCCCGAAGAGGTCACCGCCTTCACGTGGCAGCGCCTCAATGAGCGCGGCTCCCACATGTTCACGCGGCTCGCCGAACTCGACGGCAAGGTGATCGGCTTCGCCAACGCCGTCGTGCACGACTGTACCTGGACGATGTCTCCGGTTTGCTACCTCGAGGATCTCTTCGTCGATCCCACCGTGCGCGGCACCGGAGCCGGGCGCGCGCTGATCGAGGACCTCATCGCGATCTGCAAGGCGAGCGGCTGGGCCCGGCTCTATTGGCACACGCGCGAGGGCAACGTGACCGCGCGGCGCCTCTACGACCAGGTCACAGCCGTCGACGATTTCGTCCATTACAACGTGAACATTGTCTGAGGCTTGCATCGCCAAAGGCTTGTATCTCCAAAGGCTTGCGTCGCCCGCGGCTCACGCGGCCTCGGGCGTCTCCTCGGACGGTGCCGATGACGACCGGCCGGAGCGGCGCGCGCGGCTGCGCTCGATGAACTCGGCGAACGGGCGCAAGGTCCGGCGGGCGGTGTCGCAGGCCTGTTCGGCCCGCTTCAGCGTCTCGCCGCCGCGCTCGAGCTCCTTGTCGAGGGCCGCCATCGTCCGGCCGTGGGCCGGATCGTCCTCGTCGAGCCAGACCTTCAGCACCTTGGCATAGACATAGGTGAGGCCCTTGGCCTTCAGCCGGCCGGCCGGGCTCGTGCTTTCGATGCCGGCCGCCTCGAGGGTCCAGCGCTGCGAGCGCAGCGCGAAGCCGGCGAGGCACAGGGCGAGGCTCGGATCGCGCCGGGCCGCCTCGCGCAGAGCGCCGACCGCGGCCTTGTAGGGCGTCAAAAGGTCGAAGCGGCGCATCAGAAGATCGAACAGCCGGTCCTTCGGCGTCGCCTCGGCGAGATCGGGGTCGAGCCCGGCGAGCACCGCCGTGTCGATGCGCTCGACGAAGGCGGCGACGATGTCGAGACGGCTCGCGAAGGCGGAGCGAAGCGTCGAGAGCGGCACTTCGGCCCGCGCCGCGATCACGGCGAGCGAGACCTCGTGCCAGGGCCGCTCCGCGACCGCCGCGATGAAGGCATCGACGATCTTCTGCTTCTGCTTGTCCGTGGCCATCAGAAAACTCCTCCGTGCCGCAGGATCCGGGCGGCAATCCGGACCCGCCTTTGGAGACATAGGATTCCCCGATTGCGACGCAAGCCGGGCGAGCCGGCGCGTCGATCAGGCGGAGAGTTCGCGGGAGCGCGCCGCGGCGGCGGCGACCGCCTCGGTCATCAGCGCGGTGAGGCCTTCCGGGCGCATCAGCACGGCGAGAGCCGCCGCCGTGGTGCCGCCGGGGGAGGTGACGTTGCGCCGCAGGATCTCGGCGCTGTCGTCGGCACGCGCGAGGAGCTCGCCGGCGCCGGACACCGTGCCGCGGGCGAGGCGCATCGCGAGATCCGCCGGGAGCCCCGCGGCCGTCCCGGCCGTGGCGAGCGCCTCGACGAGGTGGAAGACATAGGCCGGCCCGGAGCCGGACACCGCCGTGACGGCATCGATCAGCGCCTCGTCCTCGACCCATTCCACGCTGCCGACCGCCTTCAGGAGATGAGTGGTGACCGCGTGGTCAAGCGGCGAGACCGCGGCATTGCCGACCGCGACGGTGACGCCGCGCCCGACCTGCGCCGGCGTGTTCGGCATCGCCCGGACGATCGGGCGGGCGCCGAGATGGGTCTCGAAGGTCGCGATCGGCGTCCCGGCGGCGATCGAGATCGCCAGCGTCTCGGGACCGAGTGCGGCAGCGAGTGCCGGCAAGGCCTCGGCCATCGATTGCGGCTTCACCGCGATCAGGGCGACGCGGAAGGCTGCGCCCGACGGCACGGCGGTCTCGTGCCGCACGCCGCGGCGAGCGAGAATGGCCGCCATCTCCTCGGACAGGTGCGGATCGACCGCCACGACGTGGCTCGGATCGAGGCCGCGGTCGAGCCAGCCGGCGAGGAGCGCCCCGCCCATCCGCCCGGCGCCGAGGAGAAGGATGGTGCCGGCCTCGGCGAAGGTCACGGTCTTCGGCAGCTCGGCGGTCGGGTGCGCGGGATCGGCGTTCATCGACGGTTCTCTCTCTCGGACGGCGGAACGGGTCGGCTTGCGATGGCTTGGCTTAGCACCGCGGACCGCAACGCAAAACGGCCGGCGTGCGCCGGCCGTTTCGGGGGATCGGGGAAAAATGTCTCAGGCTTCGCCGGCGGTCTCGAACAGCGAGGTCTCGAGCGCCTCCTGGGCGGACTTGCCGGCCCAGACGACGAACTGGAAGGCCTGGTAGTGCTGCTCGCAGGTGGCGAGCGCATGGGCGAGCATGCCCTCGATCTGCGCCTCGGTCGGGTGCACGTCGCCGGCGAGCAGCAGCGACTGGCGGTACATGATGACGCCTTCCTGGGCCCACAGGTCGAAATGGCCCATCCACATGCGCTCGTTGATGACCGCGAGCAGCTTGCAGACCTCGGTGCGGCGGGGATCGGGAACCTTCAGGTCGAACGCGCAGGCGAGATGCAGCGCCTCGAAATCGTCGAGCCAGGAAAAGGAGACGTGGTAATCGCACCAATGGCCCGACACCGAGATGGTGATCTCGTCGTCGTTCTCGCGCTCGAAGGTCCAATCGTTGGACAGCGCGACCTGCTCGATGTGGTCGACGGGATTGAACTGGCGTTCGAATTCGATGTCGATGAGGCTCATGACCGTTCCTCTAGCGTTCGAGGAAGCACCGCTCGACCCGCGCGCAAGCACGCGTCGACCGCGCCCGTTCCCATCGGCCGGCCGCCGGAGCGGATCCGGCCGAACGCTCCGCCGCCCGCGGAGCGGGGCGCCCGCGCGGACGAAGGATCTCATGAGCACCCCGAACGGCCGGGCGAAGCCCGCCGAATCAGGCGCTGAAACCGTTCTCGTGAACTATAGCGCCCTTTCGCCGAGATGCGAGTGCGGCGCAGCAAGAGATTTCCCGGCGCGACAGCGAGGCGAAAGCCTCGGCCTTCCGATGCCCGCGGACCGCGAAAGCCTCAGACCACGTCACCCGCGTCGTCGACGGCTTCCTTGGCGCCCTGGGCGCGCAGCTCCAGGCGGGCGACCCGGGCTTCGAGCTCGGCGAGGGCGACCTTGAGGGCGTCCGCCTCGGTGCGGGCCTTCGCCGCCAGCGCCTTGACCGCCTCGTGATCCTCGCGGCTCACCACGTCCATGTCGGCGAGGAAGCGCTCGGCCTGGGAGCGGAACGCGGTCTCGACCTCGCGGCGCACGCCCTGGGCCGCCGCGGCGGCGTCGGTCGCGAGCTTGGCGAACTCGTCGAAAATGCGGTTGTTGGTCTGCGTCATGGCAGCTCACTCCGGCAGCACCGCCCCCCGGGCGGTTCTCATCGCGTCCTCCCTAAACTATGGGACGCGCGGCGTCGCGCGACAAGATCGCCGCGCCTCGCGCGGGCTTGTGGGCAAGGCCACCGCCCCGGGCTCGTCCGGACGGCGCGCGTGTCCCCGTCGTCAGGCGGCGGGCAGCGGAACCGGGCGATAATCGACGCCGATCGCGACGAACGTGAAGACGGCCTTCGTCACCCGCTGGCCGTCGTCTTCCTCGCGGCGGCGGCGCCAGGCCTCGACCGCGATCTGCATCGAGGTCCGGCCGGTCTTCACGATGTGGGCATAGAGGCTCACCTCGTCGCCGACGAAGACCGGCTTCAGGAAGCTCATGCCGTCGACGGCGATGGTGACGCAGCGCCCGCGCGCGCGGCGCATCGCGACCGTGCCGGCCGCGAGGTCCATCTGCGACATCAGCCAGCCGCCGAAGATGTCGCCGGCCGGGTTGGTGTCGGTCGGCATGGCGATGGTGCGGATCACCGGCATCTCGGTCGGCTGCCGTTCGATTTCCTCGTCCGGTTTCGCCACCACGATCTCGACGCCGCCCAATTCCGACATGCCTGCTCTCCCGCCCGCTTTCCCGCCTCGTTCGGCCGCAGGCTGCCGCAAAGGCCGGGCGAGGTCAAAGCGCCGCATCGCAGGACACCCATGCGTTCGCCGCGCGGCGGCGGGAGCGGGCCGCAGCGGCTTGCGGTTCGCCGCTGCCGATATATTCTGGCGGATATATCGATCCGCCGGATGGCGCGGACGCTGAACCAGAGATCACGGGCTGGAGGAGACAACGATGGCGAACTTCATCGGACGGATGCGCGCGGCCCTCGAAGCGCGGACCGACCGGGGCCGGCGGGCCCTTCTCGGCGGGGCGCTCGCGGCGTTCGCCGCCGCCGCCATCGCGGTCACCCCGGCCCCCGCGCGGGCCGACGACACGGTGGTGTTCGCCGCCGCGAGCCTGAAGAACGCCCTCGACGCCATTGCGGCCGACTTCGCGGCCGGCGGCCAGGGCACGATCAAGGCCTCCTATGCGGCCTCGTCGGCGCTCGCCAAGCAGATCGACCAGGGCGCGCCGGCCGACATCTTCATCTCCGCCGACGTGCCGTGGATGGACGACGTCGCCAAGCACGACCTCCTCGAGCCCGGCACCCGCGTCGATCTCCTCGGCAATTCCCTCGCGCTCGTCGCGCCCGCCTCCTATGCCGGCACCGTCACGATCGCCAAAGGCTTCGATCTCGTGGGCCTGCTGGGCGGCGGCCGCCTCGCCATGGCCGATGTCGCCGCCGTGCCGGCCGGCAAATACGGCAAGGCCTCGCTCGAAGCGCTCGGCGTCTGGGACGGGGTGAAGGACCACCTCGCCCAGGCCGACAACGTGCGCTCCGCCCTCGCCCTCGTCTCCCGCGGCGAGGCGCCGTTCGGCATCGTCTACGCGACCGATGCGGTCGCCGACAAAGGCGTCAAGGTGGTCGCCACCTTCCCCGCCGACAGCCATCCGCCGATCATCTATCCGGCGGCGATCGTGAAGGGGCCAAGGGCGGTGCGACCAAGGCCTTCTTCGCCTATCTTCGCTCGGAGGCGGCGGCCAAGCGCTTCACCGAACAGGGCTTCGTCGTCCTGAAATGACCGCCGCCGCCGGCCTGGCGCCGGGCCGGACGAGGAGACCGCATGTTCCAGGGGCTGAGCGCGGACGAGTGGAGCGCCCTCCATCTCAGCCTCAAGGTCTCGCTCTGGGCGGTGGCGTGGGCGCTGCCGCTCGGCATCTTGGTCGCCTGGCTGCTCGCCCGCGGCCGCTTTCCCGGCCGCACCCTGCTCGACGGGCTCGTGCATCTGCCGTTGATCCTGCCGCCGGTCGTGACCGGCTACCTTCTCCTCTTGACCTTCGGCCGGCGGGCGCCGCTCGGCGCCTTCCTCGCCGAGCATTTCGGCCTCGTCTTCTCGTTCCGCTGGACCGGGGCCGCCCTCGCCGCCGGCGTGATGGGCTTTCCCCTGATGGTGCGCGCCATCCGCCTCGCCCTCGAGGCGGTGGACCGCCGCCTCGAGGAGGCTTCCTCGACGCTCGGCGCCGGGCCGATCGCGGTGTTCTTCACCGTGACCCTGCCGCTCACCGTGCCGGGCATTCTCACCGGCGTCGTGCTCGCCTTCGCCCGCGCCATGGGCGAGTTCGGCGCCACGATTACCTTCGTCGCCAACATCCCCGGCGAGACGCAGACCCTGCCCACCGCGATCTACACCTTTACCCAGGTGCCCGGCGGCGACACCCAGGCGATGCGGCTGACGCTGATCTCGGTCGCCGTCTCCCTTGCCGCCCTGATCCTGTCCGAGGTGCTCGCCCGCCGGGCGCGGGTCCGGCTCGGGCTCGGGTGATCAGACACGGCCTCGCCGGCGCCGGCATCGATGCCGTCTTGAACGAACAGGTGCGCTTCGGGATAAGCTATTCCGCACAACCCTCCTCAACCATCCAGGACAATGCCTTCCAGGGAACGCCCTCCGTCAGGTTCTGAGCCGCGCGCGGGTGCGCGAAGCCGCGCGTCCCGGCGCGGGTGCCGCCGCGCCGCGAGAACCGCCCGATGAGCCTCGAGATCGCGCTACGCCACCGGCAGGGCGACTTCACCCTCGAGGCCACGCTCGCCGCCGAGGGCCGCCTCGTCGCCCTGTTCGGCCGCTCGGGATCGGGCAAGACCACCCTCGTCAAGCTCATTGCCGGCCTCATCCGGCCGGACCAGGGGCGGATCGCCATCGACGGCAACGTCCTCGTCGACAGCGACCGCCGCCTGTTCGTGCCCGCCCACCGCCGGCGCATCGGCATGGTGTTCCAGGATGCCCGGCTGCTGCCGCACCTCACCGTGCGCCAGAACCTGCTCTATGGGCGCTGGTTCGCCCCCGCGGCGCAGCCAAAGCGGATTTCGGCGAGATCGTCGCAATGCTCGGCCTCGGCGCCCTGTTCGACCGGCGGCCGCGCGACCTGTCGGGCGGCGAGCAGAGCCGGGTCGCCATCGGCCGGGCGCTGCTCGCGAGCCCGCGCCTCCTCCTGATGGACGAGCCGCTCGCCTCCCTCGACGATGCCCGCAAGCGGGAGATCCTTCCCTATATCGAGCGGCTGCGCGACGAGACCGGGGTGCCGATCGTCTATGTCAGCCATTCGGTGGCCGAGGTCGTCCGCCTCGCGACGAGCGTCGTGGTCCTGTCCGCGGGCCGGGTTGCCGCCGTGGGGCCGACGGCGGCGGTGATCGGCGCGCTCGATCCTGCCGCGGCCACCGGCCCGGCCGATCAAGGCACGGTCATCGAAGGCGTCGTGGCGGGCCACGACGATCGCTTCGGGCTCGCCAGCCTCGCGACCCCGCTTGGCGCGATCGTGCTGCCCGGGATCGCCGCGCCTCAAGGCAGCCGTGTCCGCTTCCACATCCCGGCGCGCGACGTCACGCTCGCGACCGAACGGCCCCACGGTCTCAGCGCTCTCAACATCCTCGACGGCGAGGTGACGGCGCTGCGGCCGGCCGATGCGGTCAGCGACGACGTCACCGTGCGCTGCGGCGAGGGCGAGATTCTCGCCCGCCTCACCCGCCGCTCCGTCGCGGCCCTGCAACTCGCGCCCGGCACGCGCGTTCACGCCATCGTCAAGGCGGTCGCTCTCGACAGGGGCGCCGCCGGTCCGTGAGAGTGGCCCGCCCGCGCGGCGCCATCCTTCTGCCGCGGGATCCAGCCATGAAGAGCGCATGACGACCGAGACAGCTTCCGCCGACGCCGCCCATTCGCTGCCGGTGCCGGACCATCCCGCCCTCTTCCTCGATTTCGACGGCACGCTGATCGATCTCGCGCCGGAACCCGACCTCGTGGTCGTGGATGCGGGCCTGCCGGATCTCCTCGGCGCAATCCAGGCGCGGCTCGACGGCGCGCTCGCGGTCGTCACGGGGCGCGAACTCAGCGATCTGGACACCCTGCTCGCGCCGCTCCAGATCGCCGGCTCCGGGATGCACGGCCTCGAACGGCGCGAGGACCCGACGGGCCCGATCGCACGGCCGACCCAGTTGCCGGCGATCTCCCGCCTGCGCGAGCGCCTCGGCGCGGACCGCCACGTCCGCGGGAGCGGCCTCCTCGTCGAGGATAAGGGGCTCACCATCACCGTGCATTATCGCCGCGTGCCGCATCTGAAGCCGGTCGTCGAGGACCTCATGCGCGAGGCGATCGCCGATTTGCCGGAACTCCATCTGGTGCCGGGCAAGATGCTGGTCGAGGCGAAGCCGTTCGGCGACAGCAAGGGAACCGCCATCGAGGCCTTCCTCGCCCGCGCGCCGTTCGCCGGGCGCAC
Source organism: Segnochrobactrum spirostomi (assembly GCF_009600605.1). Classification (GTDB taxonomy): domain Bacteria; phylum Pseudomonadota; class Alphaproteobacteria; order Rhizobiales; family Segnochrobactraceae; genus Segnochrobactrum; species Segnochrobactrum spirostomi. The sequence goes on from NZ_VWNA01000001.1 coordinate 1,669,153, forward strand.
GCCGGTCTTCCTCGGCGACGACGTCTCAGACGAGGACGGGTTCCGCGCCGTCGCCAAGGCGGGCGGCATCGGCATCAAGATCGGCACCGGCGACACCCGCGCACCGCTCCGCCTGCCCGACATCACGGCCTCGCGGGCCTATCTGTCGCGCTTCCTGCGGCGCTGAACGGCGTCTCCGCCGAGAGAAATGGGGCGGGCGGGGGCAGATGCGCCCCACCCTGCCCCAAACAATGCCGGATTCGGCGGGTCCTCTGAGCGCCCCCTCTAACCGAGAGAAAGGTGCCGATGTCGACACTCGATCTTGGCCTGATCGGCAATTGCTCCGTCGCCGCCCTTGTGGACAACCGAGCCCGCATTGTCTGGTGGTGTCTGCCGCGGATCGACGGCGACCCGTTCTTCCACGGCCTTCTCGGCGCCCGCACCGGCGACGAGCACGACGGCGCCTTCTCGATCGAGATCGACGGCTTCGTGCGCGCCGAGCAGGCCTATGCCGAGAACACGGCGGTGCTCGTCACGCGGCTCTATGCCGAGGACGGCTCGGCGATCGAGATCGAGGATTTCTGCCCGCGCTTCGAGGCGCGCGGCCGCATGTTCCGCCCCGCGAGCATCGTACGGCGAATCCGGCCCGTCGCCGGCTGGCCGCGGGTCAGGCTGCGCATCCGCCCCGGCCTCGATTGGGGCGCGCGGGCGCCCACGATCACCACCGGATCGAGCCACATCCGCTGGGTCGGCGACGATTTCGCCGTGCGGCTCACCACCGACGCGCCGATCTCCTATCTCACGGCCGAGACGGCCTTCCTGCTCGACCGGCCGATCGCCTGCGTGATCGGGCCGGACGAGACCCTGAGCGACCGCCCGGAGACCATCGCCCGCTCCTTCTGCGAGGAGACTACGGATTATTGGCGCCGCTGGTCACGCCGGCTCGGGCTGCCCCACGAATTCCAGGACGCGGTGATCCGCGCCGCGATCACCCTGAAGCTCTGCACGGTCGAGGACACCGGCGCGATCGTCGCCGCGGTGACGACGTCGGTGCCGGAATTCGCCGATTCCGGCCGCAACTGGGATTATCGCTATTGCTGGCTGCGCGACGCCTTCTTCGTCATCCGCGCCTTGAACGCGCTCTCCGCCGTCGAGGTGATGGAGCTCTATCTGCGCTATCTCAACGACATCATGGCGATCACCCACGGCGGCCACGTCCAGCCGGTGTGGGGCGTCGGGCTCGAGCAGGCGCTCGTCGAGCGCACCGTCGATCTGCCGGGCTATCGCGGCATGGGGCCGGTCCGGGTCGGCAATCAGGCCTACGAGCATTTCCAGCACGACGTCTACGGCAACATCATCCTCGGCGCCTCCCAGGCCTTCTTCGACCGCCGCCTGCTCAGGCCCTGGGGTCTCGAAGACTTCCGCCGCATGGAGGCGATCGGTGCCCGCGCCTATGCCGTCTACAACCAGCCCGACGCCGGCATGTGGGAACTCCGCACCCGAGCACGCGTTCACACGTCGTCCAGCCTGATGTGCTGGGCCGCGCTCGACCGGCTGGCCAAGATCGCGGTCCACCTCGGGCTCGACGGCTCGCAATGGCGCGCGCGGGCCGATGAAGTGCGCGCGGCGATACTCGATCAGGCATGGAACCCGACCATCAACGCCTTCGCGGAGAGCTTCGGCGGCAAGGACCTCGACGCCAGCCTGCTTTTGATGGCGGAGGTCGGCTTCATCGATCCGAACGATCCCCGCTTCCGCGCCACCGTCGATCTGATCGGCAAGGAATTGCGCCGCGGCAACCACATGTTCCGCTACCGCATGGCGGACGATTTCGGGGTGCCGCACACCGCCTTCACCGTCTGCACCTTCTGGTACATCGACGCCGTCGCCCGCATCGGCCGCCGTGAAGAGGCGCGCGAGATCTACGAATCCGTCCTCGCCTGCCGCAATCCCCTCGGCCTCCTGTCCGAGGACGTGGACCCGGCGACGGGCACCCTGTGGGGGAACTTCCCCCAGACCTATTCGATGGTCGGCATCATCAACGGCGCCATGCGGCTCTCCTCTGGCTGGGAGACCGTCATCTGAGCCGGGGCCGGCCTTTCCAACGGACCGAGGAGAGAAGCCGTTGCCCCGTCTCGTGATCGTCTCGAACCGCGTCGGCCCGCTCAATGATTCCGCCAAGGCCGGGGGCCTCGCGGTCGCCCTCGTCGATGTGCTGCGCAAGACCGGCGGGCTGTGGTTCGGCTGGTCGGGCGAGGTGAGCGAAGCCGGCACCCAGAGCGAACTCAAGATCGAGGAGGCCCGCAAGGTCCGCCTCGTCACCATCGACATCACGGCGGAAGACGCTGCCGACTTCTATGCCGGCTACGCCAACCGCACGCTCTGGCCGACCATGCATTACCGGCTCGACATCGCCGATTTCGACCGGCGTTTCGAGGCCGCCTATCACCGCGTCAACGAGCGCTTCGCGGCGCGTCTGCGCCCGCTGCTCGAACCCGACGACATCATCTGGGTCCACGATTACCATTTCTTCCACCTCGGCGCGGAACTGCGCGCCCTCGGGGTGGAGAACCCGATCGGTTTCTTCCTTCACATCCCGTTTCCAGGCCCCGAAATCCTCACCGCGGTGCCGCGCCACGACGTCCTGCTCAGGGCGATGCTCGCTTACGACCTCATCGGCTTTCAGACCCACCGCGACCGCGACGCCTTCATGCGCTCGGTGACCGAGGAGGTCGCCGCCGCCCACCGGCTCGACGACGACACGGTCGAGTTCGCCGGCCGGCAGGTCGCGGTCAAGGCGTTCCCGATCGGTATCGACACCGCGGGCTTCGCCAAGTTCGCGGTGAGCGCCGATGCGCGCGCCCACGAGAAGCGGATCAAGGCGACGCTCGCCGGCAAGCAGCAGATCATCGGCGTCGATCGCATCGATTATTCGAAGGGGTTGCCGGAGCGGTTCCGGGCGTTCGAACGGCTGCTCGAGCTCTATCCGGAGAACCGCGGCAAGGTGAGCTTCATCCAGATCGCGCCGCCGTCGCGGATGGAGGTCGATGCCTATGCTGCGATGCGGCGCAATCTCGAACGGCTCGCCGGCCACATCAACGGCCGCTTCGCCGACATCGACTGGACTCCGATCCGCTTCCTGACCCGGGCCAGCCGCGCAAGTCCCTCGCCGGGCTCTATCGGGCGAGCCGGATCGGGCTCGTCACGCCGCTGCGGGACGGCATGAACCTCGTCGCCAAGGAATTCGTAGCGGCCCAGTCGGCGGACGATCCCGGCGTGCTCCTGCTGTCGCGCTTCGCGGGCGCAGCGGAGGAGATGCGCGAGGCGCTGATCGTCAATCCCTATTCAGCGGAAGGGGTGGCGGATGCAATGCAGAACGCGATCCAGATGCCGCTCGACGAACGGCAGGATCGCTGGCGCCGCCTCTACGACCGCATCCGGGAGAACGACGCGGCGGCGTGGGCGAAGACCTTCCTCGCCGACCTCAAATCGGCCGCGGCGTCGAACCGGGCCGCCCTTCAGGCCGAGGCGGCTCAGTTCGCCGTGCCGCCGGCCGCCGCCTGATCGCCGTCCGCGGGATCGAGCGCAAGGAGCGCGTCGCGATCGAGGGTGAAATCCGAGGCGGCCCACGCGGCGCGGAGGGCAGCGAGGCGCCGGCCCATCGCCGGTCCCGGCGGGATGCCGCGCGCGGCGAGATCGCGTCCCGAGACGGGAAAGGACGGCGGCTCCCAGGTTTCCGAATAGCGCAGCAGCGCCCCGAGCCGGACGCGATCGACCGGCGTCGGGCTGTCCGCCACCGCGAACCATAGGCCATCGCGAAAGGCGACCGGCCCGTCTTGCGCGATCAGGCGGCGGACGGTGCGCTCGTCGGGCAGGTCCGTCCCGAGGCAGGCGCCGAGCGCGCCGGCGGCGAGGACGCGGGCACGCTCCTCGTTCGACAGCCGCAGCCGCGCGGCGATCCGCTCGCCGTCTTCGGCGACGCGGGTGCCGAGAACCGCGAGGGCGAGCGCCGGCGCCGGTCGTTCGCCGAGCCCCGCCGACAAGGCCGAGAAGCGGGCGAAGCGCGGCAGGCAGGCAATTCCCGACAGCACGATCGGCAACACCCCCGCCTCTGACATCAGCTCCACCGTCGCTGCCGCGCCAGGCGCCACCACGAGCTTGCGCATCTCCTGGCCGATGCGTTCCGCGGAGAGATAGCGCAGCCCGTCGCGGCGGCGCTCGACGGCGGCGAGGCCGGCGCGGTCCGGTGCACCCGACCCGTAGCGGGCGTGGAAGCGGAAGAAGCGCAGGATGCGCAAATAATCCTCGGCGATGCGCCGTTCGGGATCGCCGATGAAACGCACCCTCCGGGCGATGCAGTCCGGATAGCCGCCGACCGGATCGTGCAGCCGGCCGTCGGCGGACACCGACAACGCATTCATGGTGAAATCGCGCCGCCGGGCGTCCACGCTCCAATCGCGGCCGAAGGCGACGCGGGCACGGCGGCCGTCGGTCGCGACGTCCTCGCGCAGCGTCGTCACTTCGAAGGCGCGGCCGTCGACGACCACCGTCACGGTGCCGTGCTCGATGCCGGTCGGGATCGCCCGGAAGCCGGCGCTCGTCGCCCGGCGCACCACTTCGTCGGGCTGGACGGTGGTGGCGACGTCGAGGTCGGCGACCGGCTCGCCGATCAGCGCGTTGCGGACCGCGCCGCCGATGACGCGGGCCTCCTCGCCGTTCTCGGCGAGCAGGGCAAGCAGCCGCTGGGTCGGTGGATCGACGAGCCACGCGGCTCTCGCGAGCGAGGGGAGCCCCGAACTCATTCGATGTGCCCCGGAACGAGGACCCCGTCGCGCACCTCCGCCGGATGATAAGTGCCCTTCACCCCCGGCTCGACCTCGAGCGCGACAACGGCGAAGCCGGCGACCACGAAGAGGAGGCCGATGAGGATCAGGTTGAGCAGCACCCGGCCGCGCGCCGCCGAAGCGGGATCGACCGGGCGGACGCGCAGGGCCAGATAAAGGCCGTAGGCGACGAACGGCAGCAGGAACAGGGCGATTTCGATCAGGCTCAGGCGCAGCATCAGCCATAGACCCGTTCGAACAGCGATCGGAGGATGCCGGCCGTGATACCCCAGATATAGCGGGCTTCGTAGCGCAGCGCGTAGAAGTGATGATGGCGGTCGCCGACCGCCCGGCTCTCGCGGGCGAAGTTCGCGTCCGCCATCAGGTGCGACAGCGGCACCTCGAAGATCTCCGCGACCTCGGCGAGGTTGGGGGTCACCGCGGCGGCCGGATCGATCAAGCCGACGACCGGGAAGACCCGGAAGCCCGTGCCGGCGAAATAGGGATCGACGTAGCCGATCGGCTGCACCGCGGCCGGATCGAGCCCGATCTCCTCGTTCGCCTCGCGCAGAGCGGCCGCGATGGGGCCGTCGTCCTCCGGATCGATCTTGCCGCCCGGAAAGGCGATCTGCCCGGCATGGCGGGCGAGATGGGAGGTGCGCAGGGTGAGCACCACCGAGGCGGTATCGCCACGCGCCACGACCGGGATGAGCACGGCGGCATCGCGCAGGGCGAGGCGGCCGAACTCGGCGACGTCGGGATTGAGAACCTGATCGCCGCGCCGCAGCGGGAAGGTCAGGATCGGCGCATCGAGGCCGATGAGGCGCCCGGCGGCGCGCCGCTCGAACGCCTCGACGGAGAAGCCATCGCCGCGCGCGGCCGCGAACGCGCCGTCCGAGGCGTCGTCCCCGACGTCGAGCGGCTGCGGTGCGGACGAGGCGGCGATCTCTCTCATCAAGGCGTATTCCGTCTCAACCGGGGGACCGGGCGGGATCGGGACGCTGGCTCAGGCCAATGTCTCCGGCTCGGGTTCGAAGGCGAAGAAGCGTCCCCCGCTCCACACGCCGAGGCGCTGCCGGCCGTCGGTCTCGACCTCTTCGGCGAGCGCCACGAGATCGAAGGCGAGCGAGCGGGTGAGCCGCGCCTCCAGCCGCCCGCGCACCAGGATATAGGGTTTGAGACCGCCGGTCGCCTCCTCGATCTCGAAGCGAAGGGGATGGGCGTCGCCGCCGACGACGACCTCGCCGAGATGGGTGCGGAAGGTCAGGCTCTGGGTCTCGCCGCTGCCGGCCGCGTGCATCTCGACGGCGAGGAAGGGCGCATCCTCGACCGCGATCCCGACCTTCTCGACGGGGGTGACGAGATAGAAGCGGCCGTCCGCATCGCGCCGCAGGATCGAGGCGAACAGCGAGACGAGGGCCTCGCGGGCGATCGGCGTGCCCTGATAGAACCAGCGGCCATCGGCGGCGATGCGCATGTCGAGATCGCCGCAGAAGGGCGGGTTCCAGGCCTCGACCGGGCGCGGCCCGGCACCGGCGCCGGCCCGGGCGAGCAGGGCGGCAAGTCCGGGGTCACGGCCGGGATCGAGAGCCCTTTCGGGCGCGGCGGCAACCGTCTTGTCGTCGTGTCCCACGCTGTCTCCTCACGCAACTGGTATCGATGCGCCACGATTCCGCCCGCCTTGACGACCGTATTGAAACAATCGGCGGGGGCGCCGCTCTGGTCTCGGTGAGCAGGACGCTCCATTATCCTCTTCGGGATCGCAGCCTACCGATCCTTAATTTGGATTACGGTTCAGAGTGTGGCAGCAGGGGCGATCGCCGTCGACGGCGGTGGAACGCCCCCGCGCGGAACGGAAAGAGGAAGGGTCCATGACGGCAATGATCGAGCCCGGCAAGATCGCGCCCGGCCAGACGGACCCCGCCGCGATCGTGGCCGAGGCGGAGAGCGCCATGGCGCGGATCGCCGCCGCGAAGGGCGAGATCGGCCGCATCATCTTCGGCCAGGAGGCGGTCGTCGAGCAGACGCTGGTGACGCTGATCGCCGGCGGCCACGGCCTCCTCGTCGGCGTGCCGGGCCTCGCCAAGACCAAGCTCGTCGCGACGCTCGGCACCGTGCTCGGGCTCGACGCCCGCCGCATCCAGTTCACGCCGGATCTGATGCCGAGCGACATCCTCGGCGCCGAGGTGCTGGAACAGGCCCCCGACGGCAGCCGCAGCTTCCGCTTCATCCGCGGCCCGATCTTCGCCCAGCTCCTGATGGCGGACGAGATCAACCGAGCGAGCCCGCGCACCCAGTCGGCGCTCCTCCAGGCGATGCAGGAGCACCACGTCACGGTCGCCGGCGCGCGCCACGATCTGCCGGCGCCGTTCCACGTGCTCGCGACCCAGAACCCGCTCGAGCAGGAGGGCACCTATCCCCTGCCCGAAGCCCAGCTCGACCGCTTCCTGTTGCAGATCGACGTTTATTATCCCGACCGCGACGCCGAGCGCCGCATCCTGCTCGAGACGACCGGCATCGACGACGCCGAGGCGCGGCCCGTGCTCGCCCCCGGCGAGATCGCGGCCTTCCAGCGGCTGGTGCGCAGCCTGCCGGTCGGCGAATCGGTGGTCGAGGCGATCCTCGACCTCGTGCGCTCCGCCCGGCCCGGCGAAGGCCGTGCCGCCGAGGCGATCGCCTGGGGTCCCGGCCCGCGCGCCAGCCAGGCCTTGATGCTCGCGGTGCGCGCCCGTGCCCTGATCGACGGCCGCCTCGCCCCCTCGGTCGACGATGTGGTGGCGCTCGCCGAACCGGTTCTGAAGCACCGCATGGCGCTCACCTTCTCGGCCCGCGCCGAGGGGGCGACGCTGCGCGGCGTCATCGACCGCCTCGTCGCGCCGCTGCGCTGAGCCCGGCACTGGACCCCTCGATGGCCTCGTCCGCCGCGTCCCCGTCCGCCCCCGCCCGCGATGCGCACCGCCGCGCCGCGGCAGACGTCGACGCGCGGACGATCGAGGCGAAGGCACTGGCCGACACACTGCCGGAACTCCTCGCCGAGGCGCAGCGCGTGGCGGCGAGCGTCGTCGCCGGCTGGCACGGACGCCGCCGCGCCGGCACGGGCGAGACCTTCTGGCAGTTCCGCCCCTTCGTGAACGGCGAGCCGGCCCACCGCATCGACTGGCGCCGCTCCGCCCGCGACGACCATCTCTATGTGCGCGAGCGCGAGTGGGAAGCCGCCCACACCATCTGGCTCTGGGCCGATCTCTCGGCCTCGATGGCGTTCCGCTCCGCCCTCGCCGAAACGACCAAGCGTGACAGGGCGGTGGTGCTAATGATCGCCCTCGCCGAGCTCGCCGCCCGCGGCGGCGAACGCATCGGCCCGCTCGGACTCGGCACGCCGATCGCCAGCCGCGACGCCGCCGAGCGCCTCGCCACCACCCTGGTCCACGCCCCGGCGGAGGCGCTCTCGCGCCTGCCGGACACCGGCTTGGTGCGGTCGTTCTCCGACGTCGTCGTGATCGGCGATCTGCTCGATCCGCCGGCGGTCCTCGAACGCTTCATCGGCGACCTGTCGGCCCGCGGCGTCCACGGCCACCTGATGCAGGTGCTCGATCCGATCGAGGAGACCTTTCCCTTCGCCGGCCGCACCGAATTCCGCGACCCCGAGACCGGCGCGCTGATCACCGCCGGCCGGGCCGAGGGCTGGCGCGAGGCCTATCGCGACCGCCTCGCCGCACACCGGGAAGCGATCCGCCTGATCGCCCGCCGCGCTGGCTGGTCGTTCATCCTCCACCACACCGACAAGCCCGCCTCCGGCGCCCTGCTCGCGCTGCGGGCGTGTCTCGCGGGAGCCGGCACCGGCGGGGCGACACCATGATGGGCCTGCCGCTCGCCTTCGCGACGCCGGCGATCCTCGCCGCGCTCGCCCTGCTGCCGGCGATCTGGTGGCTGTTGCGCTTAACGCCGCCGCGGCCACGGCAGGTCGCCTTCCCGCCGACCCGCCTGCTCGCCGAGATCGCCCGCAAGGAGGAGACGCCGGCTTCGAGCCCGTGGTGGCTGACTCTGCTGCGGCTTCTCCTCGCCGCCGCGGTGATCGTCGCGCTCGCCGGCCCCTTGTGGCGCCCGGATGCGCGGGTTGCCGCCGGCTCGGGTCCGCTCGCCCTCGTCGTCGACAACGGTTGGGCCACGGGCCGCGATTGGGCCGAACGCGCCCGTGCTGCCGCGGCTGTGCTCGACGGCGCCCAGCGGGACGCCCGCCCCGTCATCCTCGCCGCCACCGCCGACGGGCCCGACCAGGATCTCGCGGCGACGAGCGTCGAGGTCGCCCGCGAACGGCTCGCCGCGCTCCGGCCCGAGCCGTGGCCGACCGATCGCGCCACTCTCGTCACCCCGCTCAAGACCGCGTTCGCCCAGGCGAAGCCCGGCGAGATTGTGCTCGTCTCCGATCGCGTCGCCGGGCGGGACGACGGCTTCGCCGCGCTTCTCGCCGGAGCCGGCGCACCGGTCGTCGTGCTCTCCGACCCCGCCGGCGATCCGATCGCGCTCACCGCGACCGAGAACGGCGCCGAGGCCCTGATCGTGCGCGCGACGCGGCTCCCGGGGCCGACGCCGCCGCCGCTAGCGGTGCGCGCGCTCGACGGCAAGGGCTTCGAACTCGGCACCGCGACCGCGACCTTCGCCCCCGGCGCGACGAATGCCGAGGCGCGCTTCGACCTGCCGACCCAGCTCCGCAACGACATCGCCCGGTTCGAGATCGCCGGCGAGCGCAGCGCCGCGGCGGCCCGCCTCGTCGACGACCGCTGGCGGCGGCGCACCGTCGGCCTGCTCTCGGGCGCCGGCGCCGACGTGGCCCAGCCGCTGCTCTCGCCGCTGCATTATCTCTCCCGCGCGCTCGCGCCCTATGCCGACCTGCGCGAGCCGACCGAGCCGAACCTGCCCGTCGCCATCGACCACTTGGTCAGCGAGGGCGTTTCGGTGATCGCGCTCGCCGACATCGGCAAGCTCACCGGCGAGGCTCACGACGAACTGAAAGCCTGGATCGAGAAGGGCGGCGTGCTGGTGCGCTTCGCCGGGCCGCGGCTCGCCGCCGGCACCGACGACCTCGTGCCGGTGCGGCTGCGCCAGGGCGGGCGCGTGCTCGGCGGCACCCTGTCGTGGGAAACGCCCCAGCCGCTCGCGTCCTTCTCCGACACCGGGCCGTTCGCCGGCCTCAAGGTGCCGAACGACGTGACCGTCGAGCGTCAGGTGCTGGCCGAGCCGGACGCCGACTTGAACGAACACACCTGGGCGAGCCTCGGCGACGGCACGCCGCTCGTCACCGCCTCGCGCCTCGGCCAGGGCTGGGTGGTGCTGTTCCACGTCACCGCCGACACCGCGTGGTCGAACCTGCCGCTGTCGGGCGCGTTCGTGGAAATGCTCCAGCGTATCGTCGCCTTCTCAGCGGCGGCCGGCAACGCCAAGACCGGCGGCTCGCAGCCGCTGCCGCCGTTGCGCGTGCTCGACGGCGAGGGCCGATTGATCCCGCCGGGGCCGGACGTGCAGCCCCTCGCCCCGAACGCGCCGCTCGAAGGCGGCGTCGGGCCGGCCCATCCGCCAGGCCTCTACGGTGCCGAGACCGCGTTCCGCGCCCTCAACCTGATGCCGAAGGATGCCGTCATCGCCCCGTTCGACCTCGGCCCGCTTTCGGGCGCCCGCCAGCTCGACTATGCCGCCGCCGGCCCGATCGACCTCAAGCCCTGGGTGCTCGGCCTCGCCATGGCGCTCGTACTCCTCGACGGACTCGCTGTGCTCTTGATCGCCGGCGGCCCGCGGCTGCGCCGCCGCGCCGCTGCGGCGGTGCTCGCCGGCGGTCTCGTCGCGGCGATCGGCCTGCCCGGCCCGCCGGCCCGCGCCGAGACCGGCTCGGCGGCCGCAGCGACGCCCGTGGCCGCCGATGCCAAACCGGCCGATGCGAAACCGGTCGATCCGAAGGCACTCCAATTCGCCGAGCAGGCGACGACCTCGACCCGCCTCGCTTATGTCGTGACCGGCAACCAGGAGATCGACGAGGAGAGCCGGCAAGGCCTCAACGGCCTCACCACCTTCCTCGCCGAGCGCACCGCGCTCGAAGGCGGCACGCCGATCGGCGTCGATATCGCCAAGGACGAGCTCGCCTTCTTCCCGCTGCTCTATTGGCCGATCGATCCCAACGCGCCGAAGCCGTCCGAGGCGACGATGGCGCGCATCGACGCCTATATGCGCAACGGCGGAACCATCCTGTTCGACACCCGCGACGCCCTCAGCAATCCCCGCGGCAGCGGCACGGTGAGCCCGGCGGCGCAGAAGCTGCGCGAGATCCTGGACGGCCTCGACATCCCCGCACTGGAGCCGGTGCCGGCCGACCACGTGCTGACCAAGTCGTTCTATCTGATGCACGATTTTCCGGGCCGCTACACCGGGAGCCCGCTCTGGGTGGAATCGCTGTCGGCCCAGAGCGCCGACGCCAATCCAGACCGCCCGGTGCGCTCCGGCGACGGCGTCTCGCCGATCCTCATCACCGGCAACGATCTCGCCGCCGCATGGGCGCTGACCGACGGCGGCGAATGGGCCTATCCGACGGTGCCCGCCGATCCGGACCAGCGCGAACACGCGATCCGCTCGGGCATCAACATCGTGATGTACACCCTCACGGGCAACTACAAGGCCGATCAGGTCCACGTGCCGGCCCTGCTCGAACGGCTCGGCCAATGAGAGCGACCCGCCGATGAACTGGTCGCTCGCCGCGAGCCCCCTTCTGCCGATCGCCCTCATCTCCGCCTTCGCGGTGGTCGGGCTCGCCCTTTCCGTGGCGGGCCTCGTCCGCCGCGTGCGCGGCGCCTGGCTGCGGCTCGCCGCCGTCGCGGCCCTCCTCGCCGCCCTCCTCAATCCCGCCCTCGTCGAGGAGAAGCGCAGCCCGCTCACCAGCGTCGCCGCCCTGGTGATCGACCGCAGCCAGAGCCAGGACCTCGGCGACCGCACCGCCGCGACCGAGGCCGCCCGCAAGGCGCTGCTCGACACGCTCGGCAGCCTCAAAGACGTCGAGGTGCGCGAGATCGACGTCGCCCCGGCCGCGGGTGCGGACGGCACGCGGCTGTTCTCGGCGCTCTCCTCGGGTCTCGCGGACGTGCCGCCCGACCGCGTCGCCGGCGCGATCCTCGTCACCGACGGTCAGGTCCACGACGTGCCGGCGAGCGCGGCGGCGCTCGGCTTCGACGCCCCCGTCCACGCTCTCGTCACCGGACGGCCGGACGAGATCGACCGCCGTCTCGTGCTCGAGCGCGCGCCCCGCTTCGGCCTCGTCGGCACGACCCAGAGCGTGCGCCTCAGGGTCGAGGACGAGGGCCGCAAGGATGCCGGCGGCACGGTCAAGCTCACCGCCCGGCGCGACGGCGAGACGATCGCCGATCAGGAGGTGCCGATCGGCCAACCGTTCGACCTGCCGATCGAGATCGCCCATGGTGGGCAGAACATCTTCGAGTTCGAGGTCGCGCCCCTCGCCGGGGAACTCACCGCCGCCAACAACACCGCGGTCGCGATCGTCGACGGCGTGCGCGAGAATCTCCGCGTGCTGCTCGTCTCCGGCGAGCCCCACGCGGGCGAGCGCACCTGGCGCAACCTCTTGAAATCCGACGCCTCGGTCGATCTCGTCCACTTCACCATCCTGCGCCCGCCGGAGAAGCAGGACGGCACGCCGATCAACGAACTCTCCCTGATCGCCTTCCCGACCCGGGAATTGTTCGCGACCAAGATCAACCAGTTCGATCTCATCATCTTCGACCGCTACCACCAGCGGGGCATCCTGCCGCTCGTCTATTTCGACAACATCGCCCAGTTCGTGCGCGGCGGCGGCGCGGTGCTCGTCTCCGAAGGCCCGCCGCAGGATCCGGCGAATTTCGACGGCCAGAGCCTGTTCGACACGCCCTTGTCGAGCGTGCTGCCGGCCGAGCCGACGGGGCGCGTCATCGAAGAGCCGTTCCGCCCCGAACTGACCGACATGGGCAAGCGCCACCCGGTGACCCGCGATCTGCCGGGCTCCGAGCAGACGCCGCCGGCCTGGAGCCATTGGTTCCGGATGATCGACGCCAATGCGAGCTCGGGCCAGACCGTGATGTCCGGCGCCGAAGGCCGGCCGCTCCTCATCCTCGGCCGCGAGGGCAAGGGGCGCTCTGCGACCCTGCTCTCCGACCACGCCTGGCTGTGGGCGCGCGGCTACGAGGGCGGCGGCCCCCACGTGCCGCTACTGCGCCGGCTCGCCCATTGGCTGATGAAGGAGCCGGAGCTAGAAGAGGAGGCGCTGCGCCTCTCGGTGCGCGGCACCAACCTCGTGATCGAGCGGCAGACGCTCGGCGACACGGTGGCCCCGGTGACGCTGACCGATCCCACCGGCCGCAAGAGCGAGGTGACGCTGAAGCAGAGCGCGCCGGGCCTGTGGACCGCGACGGTGCCGGCGACCGGCGTCGGCCTCTATGTGGCGACCGACGGCGAACGCAAGGCGCTCGCCCATGTCGGCCCGCCCAACCCCCGCGAACTCGCCGACGTGCGCTCGACGACCGAGATCCTCGCCCCGATCGCCCAGGCGACCGGAGGCACGGTGCGCCGCATCGGCGCGGGCGATGCGGCCGAAATTCCCCGCATGGTGACGCTCGCGGAGGCGACGCGCTTTGGCGGAGACGATTGGATCGCGCTCAAATCCACCAACGCCACCGTGCTCGAAGGCTTGGTGCGGGTGCCCCTGCTCGGCGGCTTCCTCGGCCTCGCCATCCTGCTCTCGGTGCTGGCGCTGACCTGGGCGCGCGAGGGGCGATAACGGCGCCCCCGGCGTTCAGGCGGCCGGGAACACCATTCCATAGTCCGCGGCACGCCCGAGAAGGCGGCCGACGAGATCCGGCGCGACCGATTGAGCGCGCGCGTCCGGTCGTTCCACCGGCACACCGAAATCGACGAACATCCGTTCCATACCCTTCGGCGAGAAGCCGGTGACGAAGGTCGTCGGCCGATCGCCTTCGTTGATGAAGGTGTGCAGCGCCCCGGCCGGGATCGAGGCGCTTTCGCCCTTCGCAAGCGTGCGCGCCGCGCCGTCGACGATCACGGTGAGCGTACCCTCGACGATGTAGAAGAACTCCGAGCAGTCCTCGTGGAGGTGCGGCGGAGGCCCCGGCACCTGCGGGTCCGACACCACCTCGAGCAGGGCAAAATCGCCGATGGTGTGAAGCGGCGTGACGCGATGGCCGAGCATCCAGCGCGTCTCGGCGACGTATCGGTCCGTCGGCACCCGGTCGACGATGGTGGAGGTAGGGGACGATGGGGCTTGCATAAGCGGTCTCCAGTGCTAGATATTGAGACAAATTCCATTCATGAGACTGTGTCTCATTTCGGAGAGATCATGTCAAGCGCCGAAACCGGACGAGTGAACCAGCGCCTGCGAACCCGACGGGCGCTCCTCGAGGCGGCCAGAACGCTGATGGCGGAGGGCAAGACCCCGAGCGTCAGCGAGGTCGCCGACGCCGCCCTCGTTTCGCGTGCGACCGCCTACCGTTACTTTCCGCACCAGGACATGCTGCTCCTCGAAGCCGGGCTCGACGAGGCCTTCGATGCGGTGACGCCGGCGGGCCTCGATGCGCTTGCGGACCCGGTCGAGCGGGTCTCCGCCGTCCAGACGCACCTCGTCGGGCTCGTCCTCGCCAACGAGGACCAGTTCCGTCACTTCCTCGCGGCGGCCCTCCAGCGTCGGGCAGCGGATCAGGACTTTCCGCCCCGCGGCGGTCGACGCCTCGCCGCCCTCGGCGAAGCGCTGCAGCCGTTCGAAGGCACGCTCGGCGCCGAGGCCCACGGACGGCTTTTGAACGCGCTCGCCGTGCTGTGTGGTGGGGAGGCGCTGATCGCGCTCAAAGACATCTGCCACCTGTCCGACGCCGATGCCTGCGGCGTGCTCGACTGGGCGGCCCAAGCCCTCGTCTCGGCGGCCTTCCGTGACGCACCACGAACGGCGACGGCCGTCGCGGACTGACCAGCATTCGCCCGGAGGCGCAATCCATTCTACGAAATGGACTATCTATGGGTGTTTTTGCCTCCCATAGCTGACGTTCGCCATCATATTAGAATGCGTTTTCACAGAGGCGCACAGCGGCATACCTGATCCAAGCCGCGCATGGCGGAGGCAGACCCGATGTCGATCCTGATCCTTCCCGGCCTAAACGGCTCGAGCCACGGTCATTGGCAGCGGCATTTCGTCGAGACGCGGGCCGGTGCCCGGATTGTCGAGCAGCGCGACTGGGACCGCCCCGAGCGGACGGAATGGGTCGCGACCCTCTCGGCAGCAATCCTTCAGGAGGGGCGGCCTGTCGTGCTCGTCGCGCATTCGCTGGCGGTGGCGCTGGTCGCCCATCTCGCCGCGACGCCGATCGCGCGCCATGTCGCCGGCGCACTGCTGGTCGCCCCCGCCGACGTGGAGACACCAGCCCGCACCCCAGAGGCGGTGCGCAATTTCGCGCCGCTGCCGCGCGGGCGGCTGCCGTTCCGCTCGACGCTGATCGCAAGCCGCGACGATCCCTACATGGACCAGGCCCGTGCACGGACGCTCGCCGAGGATTGGGGCTCGCTGTTCGTCGATCTCGGCAACGCCGGGCACATCAACGCGGCGAGCGGCCACGGCCCCTGGCCGGAGGGCCTCGCCCACCTCGACGCCCTCGTCGCAACCGCCGGCCGCGCCACCGCCTGAGCGGGGCGCGGCGCCGCCTCACCCAGGCTGGGCGGCGGTCGCGGTGGCGTCCGACAGATCCGCGTCCGCGAGCGGCGGCACGTTCGGCTGGCCGTCGAGGCTCGCGGTGGCGGTGCCGCTGATGGTGAAGTCCCCCGCGGCGAGCGACACGCCGGGCGCGCCGTCCGCGGCGACTGCCTCGTCCAGCATCGGGGTCGCCTGGTTCTGGGCGAGGCGCTGGGCGGCCACGCTCTGGACCTTGGTGTTCATGTCCGGGTTGCGCGCCAGCAGGGCCTGGAAATCCTCGCCTTCGAGGATCAAGAGGTTGCAATAGGAGATCGCCGTCACGTCGGCGGAGCGCCGCCCGCCGGTGATGAGGGCGAGTTCGCCGATGAAATCGCCGCGGCCGAGCCGGAGCGGGCCCTGCGCGAGTGCCACCTCGACCGCACCCGAGGAGATGAAGAAGACGGATTCGCCCCGCTCGCCGCGCCGGATCAGCCGCTCACCCGGCACCGCGAAGCGCGGCCGCAGGAGCTTCGCAATCTGCAAGACTTCGACACCGTCGAGATCCTTGAAGAGCGGGAACTGCGCCACGAGCTGGCGGGTGTCGAGCCCGAGATCGAGCTTCGGCCGGATCTCGCTCGCGGCCCGCTTCGCCTTGATGCCGCGCTTCAGGTCGTGAAGCAGCTCGGTGCCGATCAGCCGGTCCTCGAACAGGTTGTCGTATTCGAGCTCCTCGCGCCGCAGCGCCGAGCGCGTGAGGAAGCGCTCCTCCAAGACCTGGGCATAATCGGGATATTGCAGTTCGAGCGCGGCGAGCGAACGCGCCACCGCCTGATGCCGCTGGTCGACGATGTCGCTGATGATGCCGCCGAGCCGCTCGCCGAGCACCGCATTGAGCCGCTCGGCGACGAACGGCTTCATCTCGGTGAGCACGATGCGCATGACCAGGATGCGCTCGAAGCGATCGGACAGGGCGTCCGACAGGAGACGCTCCCACCCGAGCCAGCGATGGATCCTGAGCGCGATGCGGAAGCGCAGCGAATAGCCGAGCATCTCCTTGGCGGCGCGGTTGTATTCGACGCGGCCGCCGGTCCGGGCGCGCTCGCGCAAGCGACCGATATCGGTCAGCAGATGCTCGATGATGCGGATCGAGACGGTCCGCTCGCGGAACAGTTCGAGGACGAGTTCGCGTTCCCGGTCGGCGAGGGCGACGAGGCCGACCTTGAGGCGGTCGCGCTCGATCACGTCGGCGCGCTTGGTGTCGGTGCGCTGGCGCACGTCCTCGATGCGCTTGTCGTAGGGCCGGATCGCCCGGTCGGCGATGTCCTTGGGGATTTCGGCGGTCTCGGCGGTGTAGCGCAGCGCGTCTTTGACGTTGCCGAGGGCCACCGCAACGACACCATCGCGCATCGCGACATCGAACGCGGAGATCTGATCGAGCTTCAGGACGTGGATCAGCGAGCGCAGCGTGGTGCCGTTGACGAGCAGGGTGAACAGGGTGAAGCCCGTCGCCGTCGCCGCGATGAAGCGCTGGATTTCCGGCGGCACGCCTGCGTTCTCGGTTACCGACAGCGCGAGCGCGAGCGTCACCGCGCCGCGCAGGCCGCCCCAGACGATGACCACCTTGTAGGCGTTCGAGACCCGCTCCGAGACCTTGAGGAACGACAACAGCGGCAGCAGCGCGAACAGCACGAGCGCGCGTGACAGGAAGGCGGCGAGGATCAGCGCGCCGAGCGGCACCAGATCCCACAGGCCGATGTCGCCGAGAAGATGCGGCACCAGGATCGAGGCGAGCACGAAGATGAGCGAGGCGGCCCAGAACTCGATCTGCTCCCAGATCTCGCGCAGGTGCCGCCACGGATCCGGCGCCACGATGGTGGGGCCGTGGATGTTGACGGCGACGCCCGCGGCCACCGCGGCGACGACGCCGGAGACGTGGAACAATTCCTCGCCGCCGATGAAGACGAGATAGGGCACTGCGACGCTGATGGTAACGATGGCGGCCGGAATTTCGCGCACGAAGCGGAACAGGCCGGTGGCGACGAGCCCGCCGAAATAGCCGAACGCGGCGCCGCCGATGCCGGCGATCGCGAAGCGGAGGAGGCCGTCGGCGACGGTCGTCTCCTTGCCGGTGAGGAGGAGCTCGAGCAGGAGCACGAACAGGGTGATGGCGGCGGCATCGTTGAGGAGACTCTCGCCCTCGACGAGGCGGGTGAGCCGCGCCGGGGCGCCGAGCTCGCGGAAGATCGCGATGACCGCGACCGGATCGGTGGTCGCCACGATGGCGCCGAGCAGGAGGCAGGCGACGAGCGGCTGGCCGCTCACCGGCGCCAAGGTGAAGCCGATCGCCGCGGTCGCGACGAGCACGGCCACCACGGCGAGGAGCAGGATCGGCGCGATGTCGTCGACGAGGCGCCGCACGTCGAGGCTCAGCGCCGTCTGGAACAGCAGCAGCGGCAGGAAGATGTAGAGGAACGTATCGGCCGTGATGGGGAAATCGACGAACACGCGGGCGAGCGTGTCGAACGAATTGGTCCACGGCGAGTAGAGGATCAGGGCGGCGACGGCGCCGATCAGGATGCCGACGGTCGCGAGCAGCACCGAAGCCGGAACCTGAAGCCGCTCGGCGACCGGTTGCAGCAGCGCCACGACGACGAGCAAGCCCGCAATGGCCGCCAGGATGAGCTGAAGGGTCAGGACTTCGTGCATGAGGTCGTCGTCGCTCGCGAATCGCGCCGGGCCGCGCCCCCGGGAGACTGGGTTCGCGGCCGCTGCGGCGCCTTGTCTGGAAGCGGAGGGATCGCCGTTGACGCTTCCTCGCATTCCACTTTGACGCAATCACGACGGAAAGTCAGGGCGCAAAGGCCGGCGGCCCTGTCGAAAACCGAACGCATTCATGGCTTAATGGGCGCACAATATAGTTATTGATGGCGCACCGCATGCAGCCGCCAGTCCGACTGCGGCGTACCGCGCCGCCGACACGGACCGAAACGGTTCAGATGCCCAGGCACGAGCCGTCCCCGGCGACCCGCCGGCCCGGCCCGCCGAATAAGGAACGATCGTGAGCGAAGACATCCTCGCCGCCGAGAAGCGCCCGCCCGCCCCGCGCGGCGACCTGCGCAAGCTGCCGCCGCTCGCCAAGCTCGCGCTGGAGCTCGGGCCGCTCGCCGTGTTCTTCGCCGCGAACGCCCGCGCCGGCCTCTTCATCGCCACCGCCGCCTTCATGATCGCGACCGTCGTGGCGCTCGCCGTGTCGTTCGCCTGGGTCCGGCGGGTGCCGATCATGCCGCTCGTTTCGGGCGCGGTCGTGCTCGTGTTCGGCGGGCTGACGCTGATCCTGCACGACGAGCTCTTCATCAAGCTCAAGCCGACGATCGTGAACCTGTTGTTCGCGTCCGTGCTGCTCGGCGGCCTCGCCTTCGGCCGGCCGCTGCTCGCCCGGGTGTTCGACGAGGTGATCCGCCTCGACGACGACGGCTGGCGTAAGCTCACCCTGCGCTGGGGGCTGTTCTTCGTAGCGCTCGCCATCCTCAACGAGATCGTCTGGCGGTCCTTCCCGACCGACACCTGGGTCTCGTTCAAGGTGTTCGGGGTGATGCCGCTGACGCTCGTGTTCGCGATGTGCCAGATGCCGCTGATGCAGCGCCACGCGCTGCCCGACGACAAGCCGGACGCCACGCCGGGGGCGTGAGCGCCTCCTCGCTCCCCTTCACAGCGTCTCGATCGTCTTCAAAGCGCCGTCGAGGGCCTTGCCCTCTTCGTCGATCAGGGCGGATTCGCGCAGGCGGCGCAGCCAGGCGGCGGCGTCCGGACGGCCCTTCAGACGCGGCAGCGCGGCGAGCACCCGGTCGAACTTCGATTCCCCGCGGGCGTGGGTGTCGGAATAGCCCTTGATGAGCCGCCGGCAGCGCAGGATCTCGACGGCGAGATCGTAATCGGCGGCAAGCGTCGCGGTGGCGAGACCGAGCCAACGCTCGATGTGCTCCATCTCGCGGGCATGGCGCAGGGAGCGCGGCCGCAGCGGCTTCAGGGCCGACACCGCATAGAGCGCCAGGAACCAGCCGATCGTGCCGGTGCGCACCCGCCGCCCGCGGTTGACGAGCTTGTCGAGCCGGGCGAACAGCGCGGGCCGCGCCTCGAGCCAGCGGCCGAAGCCGGCCGGCAGCGTGCCCGCGACCTCCTCCATGCGCGGATGCATGAATTCGGTCGTGTAGACGATCTCCTCGCGCTTCGCCCCGATCTCCGTGCGCACCCGGTCGAAACGGGAGGCGCGGGTCTTGAGGTCGGCGACGCGGATGACGTCGTCGTAGGCGAGGGCGATCGCGAGATATTTCGCCGCCTCGCGGGTGAAGGCGTGGCCCTTGGCGGCGCCACCCGCAGCGCGGTCGAGGGCGGCGAGGCCGTTCAGCCGGTCGAGATAGAGGCCGGCATAGGCCGGGTCCTGGAAATCGACGAGGCGCTTCACCCCGGCGAAGGCGAGCGGACGGGCTTCGTCCGGCACTTCGCGTCGCAGCCGGTCGAGGAGCGCGTCGAGGGCCGGGTGGCCGGCCGTCGGGGGCAGGTCGTCGAACCGCTTCGGCGGCGTCTTCGTCACCTCGGCGCGCGGCTTCGTCTCGACCTGAGCGAACGCGGCAGAGAACGCCTTGAGGCTCGGCCCGACGCCCTTGCCGCCGGCCTTGATCGCCGCCTCGAAGGCCGCGCGGGGAAAGGGCAGCACGGCCGCGCCGGCGAGCGCGCCGAACATCGCCGACGAGATCACGCTGCCGTTCGCCTCGGCGAGCGCCTGGAGATCGAAGGCGACGACGCGCTTCGCCGCGATGTCGCTCGCGTCGACGACGACCGCCGGGTCGCCCGCACCGTCGCCGGGCTTCTCCTTCTCGACCACGGCGAAGGCGCGATGGCTCGAGGTGATGAGGGTGGTGCGCTCGGGCGTGACGAGGCCGCGCAGGATCGAGCGCCCCGCCTCCATGAACTCGGCGGCGAGGACGACGTCCACGTCGCCCGGCGTCGGCATCAGGGAGAGCACCGGCATGCGGCCGTCCTTCGCCGGCAGCATCTCGATATAATAGATCGTGGCGCCGGTGCGCTGAGCGACGCCGGGCACGGAGGTCGATTGGGCGACCCAGCCCTCGGCCTCCGCCATGGCGACGATCCAGTCGGCGAGCACGCCGCCGCCCTGCCCGCCCATGGCGAGGATGGCGACCGAGAGCGGCTTGTCGCCGGAGAGGCGGGTCGGAAAGGTTTCGTGGCGCGTCATCGTCACCCCCTCAGCCGAACACGACGCGGCGCGCTTCGCGCCGGCGCTGGAGGAAGCCGATCACCGCGGCGCGCACCCGCGCCAGCACCCGGTCGGTGCGGGTCGGGTTGAGCACCACGTCGGCGCGATAGAACGAGGGGCACAGCACCGCCGCCTCGGCGACCTCGCCGCAATTGCCGCAGGCGACGCAGGAATTGTCGATCGCCGCCACCGGATCGTCCTTCAAGGGATCGTCGGTGTGCTTGACCGAGAGCGAGGGACAGCCCGAGAGGCGGATGCAGGCGTGATCGCCGGTGCAGACGTCCTCGTCGACGCCGAAGCGTTCGCGCACCATGCGCTTGCCGGCCTTCACCGCCTGCTGGAACAGGGGCTTCACCCGGCGCTGCTTGTTCAGCATGCATTCCGAGGAGGCGACGATGATCTTCGGCCCCGGCTCCTTGGTCGTCAGCGCCTCGCGCAGGGTGTCGCGCATGCGGGCGACGTTGTAGGTGCGGTCGATCTGGCGCACCCAGGTCGCGCCGATGCCCTTCACCGCGTCGACGATGGAATTCTTGGTGGCGCGCCGCGGATTGTCGGCGCGGGAGGAGAGGATGTCCTGCCCACCGGTCGCCGCCGAATAGAAATTATCGACGATGAGGATGACGCCGTCCTGCTTGTTGAAGACGGCGTTGCCGACGCTGGTGGCGAGCCCGTTGTGCCAGAAGCCGCCGTCGCCCATCACCGAGATCGAGCGCTTCGCCGCCGGCACGTTGAAGGCCGAGGCCGAGGCCGGCCCGAGTCCGTAGCCCATCGTGGTGGCGCCGATGTTGAACGGCGGCAGGATCGAGAACAGGTGGCAGCCGATGTCGGCGGCGACGTGGTGGGGGCCGAGTTCCTTCTCGACGAGCTTCATGGCGGCGAAGATCGGCCGCTCCGGGCAGCCGGTGCAGAAGCCGGCCGGGCGCTGCGGCACCACCTCGGCGAGCGCCTTCACCTTCGCGTTCTGAAGCACCGGGGCGGGATCGGGCAGCGGCGGCCCGTTGCCGAGCAGCGCCTTGTCGTGGGTCTCCAGGAACGCCTTGATGCCGGCGACGAGGACCGGCGCGGTATATTCGCCGCCGAGCGGCAGCATGCCCTTGCCGGCGACGCGGGTCTGGATGTCGCGGCGACGCAGCACGGTGTTGAGCGCCTGCTCGATGAATTCGGGCTGGCCCTCCTCGATCATCAGGACCGCATCCTTGCCGGCGCAGAAGGCGGCGAGCTCGTCGTCGACCAGCGGATAGGTCACGTTGAGGACGTGTAGCGGGATCGCGGTGTCGCCGTAGACGTCGGCGAGGCCGAGCAGTTGCAAGGCGCGCAGCACGTTGTTGTACATGCCGCCCTGGAGGATCAGGCCGACTTTGCCGCCCTCGGGACCGAACGTCTCGTTGAGCCTGTTGGCGCGGATATAATCGACCGCGGCCGGCCAGCGCTTCTCGATCTTCTCCTTCTCGTGGAGCAGCGAGGCGGGCGGCAGGACGATGCGGCCGGTGTCGCGCTTCGGGCTCTCGAGCGCCTCGCGCAGGGTATAATCCGGGCGCCGGTTCGCCTTCGCGACGAACTGGCCGTGGACGTGGCAGGTGCGGATGCGCACCTGGAGCATCACCGGGGTGTTGGAGGCCTCCGACAGGGCGAAGCCGTGCTCGACCGCCTCGACGATGGTCGGCAGGTTCGGCCGCGGGTCCATCAGCCACATCTGCGACTTCATCGCGAAGGCGTGGCTGCGCTCCTGCATGATGGAGGAGCCCTCGCCATAATCCTCGCCGATGACGATCAGCGCGCCGCCGGTGACGCCGCCGGAGGAGAGGTTCGACAGGGCGTCCGAGGCGACGTTGGTGCCGGCGGTCGACTTCCACGTGACGGCGCCGCGCACCGGATACATCACCGAAGCCGACAGCATGGCCGCGGCGGCCGCCTCGGAGGCCGACGATTCGAAATGGACGCCGAGATCGTCGAGCACGTCCTTGGCGTCGGCGAGCACGTCCATGAGATGGGAGATCGGCGAGCCCTGATAGCCGCCGACATAGGAGACGCCCGATTGCAGGAGCGCCTTGGTGATCGCGAGAATGCCTTCGCCGTGGAAGACCTCTCCCTCGCCGAGTTTCAGGTCCTCGACTTCGCGCGCAAACGAGCGTTCGGCCATGGTGTCCTCCGCCGATGGATCGCTGTTGAAAGCGTATGGTGCCCCTCTGTCGCGGCGCCTTTTGCGGCGTTCTCGCGGTCAGACACATGCAGATTCATATTTCTCGGGTTCTAGATTGTCAAATTGCGCCGCGGCCGGACGATCGCCTGCTGCTGAGCCCTCGCCCCCGGCTTCAGGCTGCCCTGATGGCAAAGCCGCGTCCGCCGGATGGCCTGATGCTGCGGCGCGGTATCCTCGCCCCCGCACCTCTCCGTGCATGTGCATAGAAATGCGGCGTGCTGCGCCCGCCAAAAGGGCTTTGCAAAGCCTCGGGCATAATTTTATGTTTGAAATATTCGGATCGGGACAACCCGGCCAAAAGCCACGCTGCGGCTATCTCCAAGGGGAACGAGGGAGACTTCGATGCTGACACTGAACCGTCGCCAGACGCTCGCGGCAGGAGCCGGCGCGTTCCTGGCGACCCTGATCGCCAAGGGCCGCTTCGCCTCGGCCGCGGCGAGCGACACGCTCACCATCGCCTACAACGTCAATCTGCCGTCGTTCGACCCGACCACCGGTCCCTCGGCGGTGAACCCGACCATCCAGGCGATCTACCGCTCGGTGTTCGATCAGTTCGTCGGCCAGAAGCCGGATCTCTCGTTCGAGCCGGGGCTGCTCACCGCCTGGGGCTGGAACGACGACAAGACCAAGGTGTGGATGGACGTCCGCACCGGCGTGACCTGGCACGACGGCTCGCCCTTCACGCCCGAGGACGTGGTGTGGTCGCTTGAGCGCGCCGCCGATCCGAAGACGGGCAACCCGATCCAGTTCGTCTGGTCGACGATCGAGAACTTCAAGATCGAAGGCAACCGCATCACCGCGGACGTCAAGTCGTTCGACCCGACCCTCTTCAAATGGATGGCCTTCCTCACCGGCTACGTGCTGCCGAAGGCCTATTACGAGAAGGTCGGCGCCGAGGGCTTCGAGAAGAAGCCGATCGGCACCGGGCCGTTCATGGTCGACGCCTACGAGGGCAACGCCTTCCTGCGCCTCAAGGCGAACCCGAATTATTGGGGCGGCAAGCCGGCCTTCGAGACGGTCGTGTTCAAGTTCGTGCCGGACGGCACCAGCCGCGTCGCCGAGATCGAGAGCGGCTCCTCGGACGTCACCCTTGAGATCCCCTACGAGGAATATGACCGCCTGCGCCAGAAGTCGGGCCTCGCCGGCGTGTGCAAGCCGATCTCCGACATCGGCATGATCTTCATCACCAATGTCGACGCGACGATGCTCGACAAGAATGTCCGCCTCGCCGCCTGCCACGCGGTCGACAAGTCGGCGATCGTGAAGCGGCTGCTACGCGGCTACGGCGTGCCGATCGACACCCTCCAGGCGCCGGAATACGAGGCCTACGATCCCTCGATCAAGGTGCCCTACGACCCGGCGCTGGCCAAGAAGCTGCTCGCGGCGAGCGGCTATTCGGTCGAGAAGCCGGTCAAGTTCAAGATCCAGACCACGCGCGGCTTCAAGCCCAAAGACTACGAGATGATCCAGGCGATCGTCGGCATGTGGCGCAAGGTCGGCATCGAGGCCGAGATCGAGGTCTACGAGATCGCCAAGCACTACGAGCTCAGGGCCGCGCACAAGCTGGCGCCGATGGCGTTCTACAATTGGGGCGACGCGATCGGCGATCCGGCGACCTCGACCGGCTTCGCGACCTTCGGCCCCTCGCCCCACTCGGCCTGGAAATCGAAGGACCTCGACGCCATGATCGGCCCCTTGTGGGGCGAGAAGGACGAGGCCAAGCGCATCGCCGGCTGGAAGGCCGTCGACAAGTACATCGCCGAAGAGGGCTACGTCCTGCCGCTCCTGCAATATATGCAGCCGATCGTGTTCAAGGCCGACCTCAAGGTCATCCCGAACACCTCCGGCGCGCTGCAGCCGACCCTGGTGTCGAAGGCGTAAGAGGCGACGCTTCGCCGGCGTTCACCTCCACCTCCTCCCCACGCTCTCCGGTCCACCCTCCCCTGCCAGGGGGGGTCGCCGCGCAGCGGCGGGGCGGGGTGAGCGCCGCGAACACGGCCCCTTTCGCCGAGCCCCGCGGCGCCTGCGGCGCCGCGACCCCACCCCGTCACGCCTTCGGCGTGCCGACCCTCCCCCTGACAGGGGAGGGTGATATCGCCTCGTTTGCCGCCAGCACATGTAACCCGTCCCTAATTCATGATCCTCGTCGCCGCCCTGAGACGCCTCGCCACCGCGGTCGCGACCCTGTTCGGGGTCGCGGTCGTGGTGTTCGTGCTGCTGCGGGTCGTGCCCGGCGATCCGGTGGCGATGATGATCGCCCCGGGTGCCTCGCCGGCCGACATCGCCGCGTTGCGCGCCCGCTACGGGCTCGACGCCCCGATCTTCACCCAGTTCTGGATCTGGCTCGGCGACCTCCTCCACGGCGATTTCGGCACCTCGATCTCGCTCAAGCTCAACGTGCTCGACGTGCTCGCCGAGCGGCTGCCGGCAACCCTCGAGCTCGCCATCGCCGCCCTCGTCGTCGCCCTCGCGATCGGCGGGGCGATCGCGATCTTCGGCGTGATCCTGCGCCGCACGCTCGCCGAAAGCCTGCTCGACGCCGTCGACGGCTTCATGCTCGCGATCCCCGATTTCGTCTGGGCGCTCGCCTTCGTGCTCCTGCTCGGGGTGCTGTGGCCGGTCTTCCCCCTGTCGGGCCGCATCGACCCGACGCTCACCGTCGCCTTCGCGACCCGCTTCTACCTGATCGAAAGCCTCGTCACCGGCCGCTTTGCCGTGTTCGCCGACATCCTTTCCCACATGGTGATGCCGACGCTCGCCCTCGCCTTGCCGCTCGCGGCGATCGTCGCGCGGGTGCTGAAGCAGGCGCTCGCCGAGGCGATGGTGCAGGATTATGTGCTGCTCGCCCGCCTCAAGGGCATGTCCGAGACGCGGCTCGTCCTTCAGGAGACGCTGCGCAACGCCGTCGGCCCGACGCTGGCGCTGACCGGCGTGCAGTTCACCTTCCTGATCGGCGGCACGGTCATCGTGGAACGCATCTTCGCCTATCCCGGCATCGGCAACATGGCGATCGACGCGGTGATCAACCGCGACCTGCCGCTCATCCAGGGGCTCGTGCTCGTGTTCGGCGCGCTCTTCATTCTCGTCAACATCGCGGTCGACCTCGGCGTCGCGGCCCTGAACCCGAGGCTGCGCCATGGCTGACGCGCTCGCGACCGGCCCGGCCGGCCTCCCCGCCCCCACCCCTGCCGCCGCCCCCGCCCGCAAGGCGCGGCTGTGGTCCGCCTTGCTGCGCGACCCGAAGGTGGTTCTCGGCGGCGGCTTCATCCTGGCGCTCCTCCTCATCGCGGTGTTCGCGCCGGAGATCGCGCCGAAGGACCCGCTCGAGCAGGATCTGATGTCGGGGACCCTGCCGCCGGCCGGCTTCGAGGGGGCCGATCCGGGCTTCCTCCTCGGCACCGACGATCTCGGCCGCGACGTGCTCTCCCGCCTGATCTACGGCACCCGCGTCGCCCTCACCGTCGCCTTCGTCGCGGCGACGCTCGCCGCTCTCCTCGGCACCCTCCTCGGCCTCGCCGCCGGCTGGTACGGCCGCGTCGTGGACGGCGCGATCTCGCGCCTCGTCGACATCTGGATGGCGTTCCCGCCGGTGCTGCTGTCGATCCTGCTCGTCGCCGTGCTCGGCTCGGGCATCCATTCGGTGATCGCGGCGATCGTCATCATCGATTGGACGCGGTTCTGCCGGGTGGTGCGCTCGGAGACGCAGGCCCAGGCGCGGCTCGATTATGTGGTGGCCGCCCGCACCGTCGGCTTCGGCCGCACCGCAATCCTGTTCCGCGAGATCCTGCCGAACGTGCTGCCGGTCATCGTCGCCCTCGTCTCGCTCGAGATGGGCATCGCCGTCATCGTCGAGGCGATCCTCTCCTTCGTCGGGCTCTCGGTATCGTCGGACACGCCGACCTGGGGCGGCATGATCGCGTCGGGGCGGCAGATCATCTATCAGGCGTGGTGGGTGCTCGCCGCGCCGCTCGCCGCCCTCGTCCTCACCGTGCTCGCTTTCAACCAGCTCGGCGACGGGCTCCGGCGCGTGCTCGACCCGGTGATGCGGCGATGAGCGCCCTTCTCGCCGTCTCCCGGCTTTCGGCCGTCTCCGACCGCGAGGGCGGCGCGCCGATCCTGCGCGACGTGACGCTGAGCCTCGCCCGGGCGAGGTGCGCGGCCTCGTCGGCGAAAGCGGCGCCGGCAAGTCGACCATCGCCAAGGCGGTGCTGGGCATCCTGCCGCGCACGGTCCGCGTCACCGCCGGCGACATCACCTTCGCCGGGCGCGATCTCCTGCGCGCGCCGGCGCGGGAACGGCGCGCCGTGATCGGCGCCGACATCACCCTGATCCCCCAGGACCCGATGACGGCGCTCAATCCCGGCCGGCGCATCGCCGCCCAATTGACCGACGGCCTGCGGCTGCAGCGCGGCCTTTCCGCGAAGGCGGCAGAGGAGCGCGCGCTCACCCTGCTCGACGAAGTCCACATCCGCGATCCGAAGCGGGTGATGGCCGCGTTTCCCCACGAGCTCTCCGGCGGCATGCGCCAGCGCGTGCTGATCGCCGCCGCCTTCGCGATGGAACCGAAGCTCGTCGTCGCCGACGAGCCGACCACCGCCCTCGACGTCACCGTGCAGAAGCAGATCCTGAAGCTCATTCGCGGCATGCAGGAGCGCCACGGCACCGCCGTCATCTTCGTCACCCACGATCTCGGCGTGGTGGCGCAGATCTGCGACAGCGTCACCCTGCTCTACATGGGCAAGGTGATCGAGGCGGGGCGCACCGCCGACATCATCGCGACGCCGCACCATCCCTATACCCGGGCCCTGATGGCCGCGAGCCCGCGCTACGATCGCCCCGACGAGGGCCTCGCGCCGGTGCCGGAGGCGGTGTTCACCGGGCTCAAGGCCGAGATCGCGGCCTTCGATGCAGCCCGGAGCGGGAGGGCCGCCCATGGCTGAGCCGGTTCGTCTCGCCGCCGACACCGCTCCCGCCGCTGCCCCCGCGCCGGCGCGCGATCTCCTCGTCGCCCGCGACCTCGTCGTCGCCTATGGCGGCGGCCGCAGCCTCCTCGGCGGCACCAAGGCCGCCGTTCCGGTACTCCACGGCGTCGGGCTCTCGATCGGCCGCGGCGAGACCGTCGGCATCGTCGGCGAATCCGGATCGGGCAAGACCACCCTCGGCCGCGCCCTGCTCGGCCTCGTCGCGCCGCGCGAGGGCTCGATCCGTTTCGACGGCACCGAGATCGTCGGCCTCGACGAGGGCGCCATGCGCCCGCTCCGGCGGCGCATGCAGATGATCTTCCAGGACCCGATGTCGTCGCTCAATCCGCGGCACTCGATCCGCACCATCCTGACCGGGCCACTGCGCCTGCACGGGCTCGCCGCGGATGCCCGCGAGGCCGCGCGCAAGGCCGAGGCGGTGCTCGACCGCGTCGGCCTGCCCCGTGCCGTACTCGACCGCAATCCGCACGAACTCTCGGGTGGACAGCGTCAGCGCGTCGGCATCGCCCGGGCGGTGGTGATGGAGCCGGATTTCGTCCTCGCCGACGAGATCGTCTCGGGGCTCGACGTCTCGACCCAGGCGCAGGTTCTGAACCTGCTCGGCGATCTTTGCCGCGAGATGGGCCTGGCGCTCGCCTTCATCAGCCACGATCTGTCGGTGATCCGCGCGGTGTGCCAGCGCGTCACCGTGCTGCGCGGCGGCCGGGTCGTCGAGGAAGGCCCGTGCGAGGCGGTGTTCGCGAACCCACAGGCCGCCTATACGCGGCTCCTGCTCGACGCCATTCCGCTGCCGGAGATCGATCCCGACTGGCTCGACAGGGTGCCGCCCGACGAGAGCTGACGCCGCCTCAGCGGCGGCGGGGACCGCGCGCGTTCTGCCCGGCCCGTAGCGGTTCGCCCCCGGCTCGCCGGGGGTGAGCCCCAGGAAGATGAAGAAGAAAATGATGTTGGCGAGCGGCACGAGGAGCAGGAGCGAGAAGATCGCGCCCAGCCCCCGATCGTGCAGCCGCTTGATCGCCAAGGCAAATTCGGTCCACAGACCAATCGCCAGGATCGCCAGGAACAACGGATCCGGCGTCGTGATCAGCGTTTCGATGTCGCCGCGGAAGGGCGACAGCAGGATCGTCTCGACGAGCGAAACGAAGGCGAAGCCGAGCCAGAACGGCTCGCGGCCGATCCGCCCATCGAACGAGAGCAGGAGCCACAGGACCGTCGGGACGCCCACATGAGGCAACCGCGGAGGCTGGGGAGAGGGAAAGGCCATCGTTCCGTCCGGCAGGGGCGTTCGTGTCCGTTCCCCTATCCTGTCGGTGGCGGTTTGCCAACCGCGCCCAAGGCCGCAAGGGGTCTGCGCCGGCGGGTGGAAGCGGAGCGCGCGACCCCCATCTGAGGGGTGCGATTGAACCGCGGCGAGGGCGGGGATAATGCTCTCGGGCGGGCGGACGCGATCGACGGCCGATTCACCGCGCGGCAGACGGCCGCAAGGCGCCGGCGAACGGCGCCGTAACAAGCGCCCCCGACGGGGCGGCAGGGACGGACGGACCCTCGGCGGGTCCGCGGTTCCCAGGGAGGCGAGCCGATGAGCGTGACCAAAGCCGGCGCGAGACCGGCCGAACCGGCCTCCGGGCCGCGGCTCGGCGTGCCCGAGATCGCCGGCCGCAAGGGCGGCGTGCCGGTCGTGATGCTGACGGCCTACACCGCCCCGACGGCCCGCCTCCTCGACCCGCACGTCGATGTCCTGCTCGTCGGTGACAGCCTCGGCATGGTCGTCTACGGCCTCGAGTCCACCCTCGCCGTCACCGTCGACATGATGATCGCCCACGGCGCGGCGGTGGTGCGCGGCTCGCGCCGCGCCCTCGTTGTCGTCGATCTGCCGTTCGGCTCTTACCAGGAGAGCCCGGCCCAGGCCTTCCGCACCGCCGCGCGGGTGCTCGCCGAGACGGGTGCGGCCGCCGTCAAGCTCGAGGGCGGGCGGGAGATGGCCGAGACGATCCGTTTCCTCACCGAGCGCGGCGTGCCGGTGATGGGCCATATCGGTCTGACGCCCCAGGCGGTGCACCGGCTCGGCGGCTTCCGCGCCCGCGGGCGCACCGAGGCGGAGCAGGAGACGATCCTCGCCGATGCCGTCGCGGTCGCGGAGGCCGGCGCGTTCTCGATCGTGGTCGAGGCGGTGATCGAACCGCTCGCCCGCCGCATCACCGAGACCGTGCCGGTCGTCACCATCGGCATCGGCGCCTCGGCCGCCTGCGACGGCCAGGTGCTCGTCACCGAGGATGCGAGCGGCCTGTTCGACGCCTTCAAGCCGCGCTTCGTGAAGCGCTATGCCGAACTCGGCCGCGGCCTCGAGGCGGTCGCCCAGGCCTATGCCGAAGAGGTGCGCGCCCGCCGCTTCCCCGCCGATGAGAACCTGTTCGGCGTCGCGCGCGGCGGGAAGGGCTGATCCCGCGCCGACCGTAAAGACGCCGCGGACGAGCGTCCCGGCGTCCGCTTGCGGGATCGTTCCCTCGCGTTCGGTCTCGACAGCGATTGTGCCGCCGCCCGGTTATCGCCAAGGTCGCGCTCTTTCTTCCACTTCTTCGCCGTCAGGAGACCCCATGCACGTCGTTCACACCGTCGCCGATCTGCGCCGGGCGCTCGGCTCGTCTAGGGACCACAGCCTGGTGCCGACGATGGGGAACCTCCACGCCGGCCACCTCTCCCTCGTCGAGGCGGCGGCGCGGCGGAGCACCGGGCCGGTCGTCGTGTCGATCTTCGTGAACCGGCTGCAATTCCAGCCGAACGAGGATTTCGACCGCTATCCCCGCACGCTTCAGGCCGACGTCGAGAAGCTCGCCGCGACGCCCGCCGCCATCGTCTTCGCCCCCGACGAACGGGAGATGTATCCCGAACCGCAGACGGTGAAGGTGGTGCCGCCCGCGGCGATCGCCGACATTCTCGAAGGCGCGTTCCGCCCCGGCTTCTTCACCGGCGTCGCCACCGTCGTCGCCAAGCTGTTTTGCCTGGTCGAGCCGGCGGTCGCGGTGTTCGGCAAGAAGGATTATCAGCAGTTGATGGTGGTGCGCGCGCTCGCCCGCCAGCTCGGCATGCGGGTCGAGATCGTCGGTGCGGAAACGGTGCGGGCCGACGACGGCCTGGCCCTCTCCTCCCGCAACGGCTACCTCTCGGCGGAGGAGCGCGCCACCGCCATGGCCTTGAACGCGGCGCTGCGGGCGCTCGTCGCCGCCGCGCAATCGCCCGCCGCGAGCGTCGGCGATATCGCGGCCGCGGAGACGGCCGAAACCGCACGGCTCGCCGGGGCGGGATGGGCGGTCGATTATCTGAGTGTGCGCCGCCGCACAGATCTCGGCCTGCCCGAGGCCGGCGACCTCACCGGCGCCGACACCCTCGTCGCCCTCGGCGCCGCCCGCCTCGGCACCACCCGCCTCATCGACAATATCGAGATCTGACCGGGCGACCGTTGCGGGCCCGGGGCGGGCTTCCGCCGCGCCCTTCAGCCCTGCCGCGACAGCGCGCCGAGGCGCCAGACCGCGGCGACGTCCCGCGCCGTGGCGCGGAGATTGGGGCCGGCCTCCGCCAGCGCCTCGGCGAGGGTGCAGGGGCGGCCGAGAACGCTGAAGACGGCGTCGATGCCGTGGGCATAAACCGCCGCCACCCCGGGGCCGAGCGAGCCCGCGATGGCGATGACCGGCTTGCCGTGCCGCTTGGCGACCGCCGCGACGCCGACGGGCGTCTTGCCGTGGATGGTCTGGCCGTCGATCCGCCCCTCCCCAGTGATGACGAGATCGGCGTCGGCGACGGCGGCGTCGAGGCCGACCGCCTCCATCACGATCGCCGCGCCGGGCCTGAGCCGCGCCCCGAGCAGCGCATGGAGCCCGGCGCCGAGCCCGCCGGCCGCGCCGCCGCCCGGCAGGTCCGCGACCGAACGGCCGGTCGCCGCCTCGATCGCCCCCGCGAAGCGCGCCAGGCCGCGATCGAGCGCCGCGACCATGGCCGGCGTCGCGCCCTTCTGCGGGCCGAACACCGCCGAGGCACCATCCGGCCCAACGAGGGGATTGTCCACGTCGCAAGCCGCCTCGATCGAGCATTCTGCGAGCCGGGGATCGAGGCTTGAAAGGTCGATGCGGGCGAGAGCGGCGAGCGCCCCGCCGCCCGGGCCGATCGGCCGGCCTTCGCCGTCGAGGAGCCGCGCCCCGAGCGCCGCCGCCATGCCGGCCCCGCCGTCGTTCGTCGCGCTGCCGCCGAGGCCGACGACGAGATGGCGCGCGCCGCGGTCGAACGCCGCGCGGATGAGCTCGCCGACGCCGGCGGTGGTGGTGACGAGAGGATCGCGGCGCTCCGGCGGCACCAGGGCGAGGCCGGCCGCGGCGGCCATCTCGATCACCGCCGTGCGGCCGTCGCCCGTCACGCCGTAGAACGCCTCGACGGGCGCCCCGAGCGGCCCGGTGACGGAGAGCGCGACGCACTCGCCGCCGGTCGCCGCGACGAGGGCCTCGACGGTGCCCTCGCCACCGTCGGCGACCGGCAACAGGCGATAGTCGGCGTCTGGAAAAATCTCGGCGAACCCGGCCCCGATCTCGCGCGCCACGTCGGCGGCCGAGAGGCTTTCTTTGAAGGAATCCGGGGCGATGACGATCTTCATCGGGAGGAACTCTCGTGCAGGCGAGGCGGACACGTCGGCGCCGGCCGACCGACGCACCATCGTCGCCGGGCGATCCCGCGTCGAGCCCCTTCTCGCCTCCACCGCGGCCCCGGGGGGCGCCCGAAAACAAATCGGCCGCCGGAGACCGGCGGCCGATGAGGTGTCGTTTGCGTCGCGGGTCAGACCGAGCCGGCCGGCGCGGGCTCGGCGGGCGCGTGCTCGTCTTCGCCCTCGTGGGCCTTATCGCCGTGCGCGAGCACGAGATAGAAGGCCGGCACGACGAACAGCGTGAACAGCGTACCGATCGCGAGACCGGAGGCGATCACGAGGCCCATGTTGAAGCGCGAGTTCGCGCCGGCGCCCGCCGCCGTGATGAGCGGCACGACACCGAGCACCATGGCGGCCGTCGTCATCAGGATCGGCCGCAAGCGAACCGAAGCCGCCTCGATGATGGCCTCGCGCTTCGCCTTGCCGTGCAACCGCAGCTCGTTCGCCACCTCCACCATCAGGATGCCGTGCTTGCTGACGAGACCCATCAGCGTCACCAGACCGACCTGGGTGTAGATGTTGATGCTGGCGCCGCCGAGACCGAGGCTGATGAAGACCAGCGCGCCGGCGAGCGACATCGGCACCGAGACAAGGATGATGATGGGATCGCGGAAGCTGTTGAAGAGCGCCGCGAGCGACAGGAAGATGATGATGAGGGCGAGCGCGAACGTGTTCACGAAGCCGCCCGATTCCTGCTCGAGCTGGCGCGACGCCCCACCATAATCGATGGAATAGCCGGCCGGCAGCGACCTGGCCGCGATATCCTTCAGCGTCTGAAGGGCCTCGCCGTCGGTCACGCCCGGCATGGCGACACCGGAGATCGTCGCGGAATTGAGCTGCTGGAAGTGGTTCAGCGATTCCGGAACGGTCTTGGTCTCGATGTGGGCGATCGTCGACAGCGGCACGCTCGTCCCGTCGCTCGCCTTGATATAATAGTTCAAGAGCTGATCGAGGTTCAGGCGGTGCATCTGCATCACCTGCGGGATGATCTTATACGA
Source organism: Segnochrobactrum spirostomi (assembly GCF_009600605.1). Taxonomy (GTDB): domain Bacteria; phylum Pseudomonadota; class Alphaproteobacteria; order Rhizobiales; family Segnochrobactraceae; genus Segnochrobactrum; species Segnochrobactrum spirostomi. Next base: position 1,702,796 of record NZ_VWNA01000001.1, read on the forward strand.
GCGACCATCGTAGCTGAAATAGTTTGTATAGTTGCCGCCGAGCATAGTCGCCAGCGCGGCACCGATGTCGTTCATGTTGAGGCCGAGGCTCGAGGCCTTCGCACGATCAAAATAGATGGTCGCCTGGGGTTGGTCATATTTCAGATCGTTGTCGAGGAAGATGAACTTGCCCGACTTGTAGGCCTCCGCCATGAAGGCGCTGGCGATGTCGTTGATCCGCGAGAACGGCTCGGTCGACTTGAGCACGAACTGGATCGGCAGACCGTTGCTGCCCGGCAGCGGCGGAAGCTGGAAGGCGACGAGACGAGCGCCGGCAACGTTGTTGAACTTGTTCTGGATCACCGGCTGCAATTGCAGCGTCGTCTCCTTGCGCTTGTCCCACGGCTTCAGCACCCAGCCGCCGATGATCTGACTGGGCGTGTCGATCTGGAAGATCAGGTCGGTCTGCGGTTCCTTGGAGAGGATGTCGTAGACCTGCCGATCGTAGAACGAGCGTTGATCGAGCGTGGCGGTCGGCGCCGTCGTCATCTGATAGAGGATGACGCCCTGGTCTTCCTGCGGCGCCAGTTCGCTCGTGGAGTGCGTGTAGAGCCAATAGATGCTCGACAGCACGATGAGGCCGAACAGGATCGTCACCGGGACGGTCTTCAGCGCGCTCGTCAGCATGCGCGTGTAGGTGCGCGTTACCCAGCCCATGGTGGCGTCGATGACGTGGACGATACGCCGTTCGATGCCGCCCATCTCGGCGTGCGGCTTCAAGAGGTGGGCGGAGTTCATCGGCGACAGCGTCAGCGCGATGATCGCCGACACGGTGACGGCGGCGACGAGGGTGAAGGCGAACTCGGTGAAGAGCGCGCCGGTGAGGCCACCCTGGAAACCGACCGGCACATAGACGGCGATGAGCACGACCGTCATGGCGATGATCGGGCTCGCGAGCTCGCGGGCCGCCTTGATCGCCGCGTCGAAGGGCTTCAGGCCCTCCTCCATATGCCGGTTGACGCCCTCCACGACGATGATGGCGTCGTCGACGACGAGACCGATCGCGAGCACCAGCGCGAGCAGCGTGAGCAGATTAATGGAGAACCCGAACATCAGCATGATCGCGAAGCTGCCGATGAGGGAGAGCGGGATCGCCACGATCGGGATCAGGACCGAGCGCCAGGAGCCGAGAAAGACGAACACGACGAGGGTCACGATCGCCATCGCTTCGAACAGCGAATGCACCACCTCGTCGATCGAGGCGTTCACGAAGTCCGTCGCGTCGTAGAGGATGGTGGCGGTCAGGCCATTCGGCAGGTTGGCGGTGATGTCGGGCAGCACGCCGCGGATGCCGGAGATCACGTTCAGCAGGTTGGCGCCCGGCGCCACCTGGATGCCGATATAGACGGCTGTCTTGCCGTTGAAGCTCGTCTTCGAATCGTAGTCGTCGCTACCGAGCGTCACATTCGCCACGTCTTCGAGACGGATGATGGCGCCGTTAACGTTCTTGATGATGAGCTTCTTGTATTCGTCTACCGAGTGCAAGTTGGTCGCGCTCGATAGGTTGATCTGGATGAGGCGGCCCTTTGTGTTGCCGAGGCCGGCGATATAGTCGTTCGAGTTGAGCGCGTTCGAAACGTCCGTCGCCGTGAGACCGAGCGCGGCGAGCTTCACCGGATCAAGCCAGATCCGCATCGAGAAGTTTTTACCGCCGAGAATCTCGGCAGTCTGCACGCCGGTCACCGCCTGAAGCTTCGGCTGCACGACGCGGGTCAGATAGTCGGTAACCTGGTTCTGGGGCAGTACGTCGCTCGAGAAGCCGATATACATCGAGTCGATGGTCTGCCCGACCTTGAGGGTCAGCGTCGGCTGTTGGGTGCCGCTCGGCAATTGGTTGAGGACCGAGTTCACCTTGGTGTTGATCTCGGTCAGCGCCTTGCCGGAATCGTAGTTGAGCCGCAGGTTGGCGGTGATCGTGCTGGTGCCCGTCTGGCTCGTCGACGTCATGTAGTCGATGCCGTTGGCCTGGGCGATGGCGTTCTCGAGCGGCGTCGTGATGAAGCCGGCGATGATGTCGGAATCGGCGCCGGCATAGGTCGTCGCGATGGTGACGACGGCGTTCTGGGTCGCCGGATATTGCAGGACCGGCAGCGACAGCATCGCCCGCAGGCCGATCACCAGGATGAGGGCGCTGACGACGAGCGCCAGCACCGGGCGTTTGATGAAAATATCGGTGAAGCGCATCGTCGTGGCCCTTACTGATCCGCCACGACCGGATTGGCCTCGGCGATGGGCACGTGCGAATTGTCGATCTTCACCGGCGAGCCGTTGCGCAGCTTGATCTGGCCGACGGTCACGACCATCTCGCCTTCCTTGACGCCGTCGAGCACGGCGATGAGGTCGCCTTCGGTCTGGCCGGTCTTCACGAAGGTCTGGCGCGCCACCTCGCCTTCGCCGTTCTTGTCCTTGTCGACGATGAAGACGGTGTTGCCGTAGGAGTTCGCGACAATCGCCGTCTGCGGCAGCGACACATATTGCTCGGGCTTGCCGACTTCGATGGAGAGCGAGACGAACATCCCGGGCAGGAGCCGCTTGTCGGGGTTCTTAAAGGTCGCGCGGACCTTCGCGTTGCGGCTGCCGGACTCCACCTTCGGACTGATGGCGGATATCTCGCCGAGGAAGGTCTCGCCCGGGAAGGTATCCACCTTGAGGCGGACCTCCTGGCCGATCTTGAGCTGATCCACGGACTTCTGCGGCACATAGAAGTCCGAAAAGATCGGATCGAGCGCCTGGAGCGTCACGATCGTCGTGCCGGCGCTCAGATATTGGCCGAGATCGACGGCGCGAATGCCGAGGCGGCCGGCGAACGGCGCGGTCAGCCGATATTGCTCGACGAGGGCCTGCTGCTGGGCCACGAGGGCCTCGGCGTTCTTGAGGTTCGCCTGATCGGTGTCGACCGTCGCCTGGGCGACGGCGTTGATCTTGAGCTGCTGCTGGTCACGCTTCAGGTTGATGGCATCGAGCTCCGCGGTCGCCTTGAGGGATTCGAGCTTCGCCACCTGATCGTCGGCATTGAGCTGAAGCAGCGTCTTGCCGGCCGGGACTTCATCGCCCGACTGGAAGTTGATCGTCTGAACGATGCCGGAAACCTGCAGCGACAGGTCGGCGCCGTCGGAGGCGCGCAGCTCACCGACGAGATCGATCTTCGGCTGCCAACTCCGCATTTTTGCCGGCTGGGCCGCGACGATCTGGGCGGGGTTCGCCATGCCGGAGATGGCCTGCTGGATCATCCCAGCCTTGAAATTCTGGAACCAGTAGAGCCCGTAGGCGGCGGCGCCCACAACAACGAGCATGATCACCAAACGCTTGATCACTGAGCCGTCTCCATCGAGGTCTTGGCGGTCGCAGCCTTGGTCGACACGCTACTCGGGGCTGCGGTGTTGGCCGACACGGTCTTGGGGGACACGGCCTGACCGGATGGCGCCGTGCTCGAGGTCGTGGACGCGGGCGCGTCCTTGGTCTGCGTCGCGGCAACGCCGGGACCGCTTGGACCTTCCAGGTAGCCACCCTTGCGCGGGGCCGCCTCCTTGGTCTCGTCGGTGCGGTTCCACCACCCACCGCCGAGCGACTGATAGAGCGCGACGGTATCGCTGAAGCGGGCCGCCTGCGCCTGGACGCGGGAGATCACCGCGTTCTGGAAGGTCTGCTGGGCGTTGATCACTGTGGCGTAGCCGATCGCGCCGACCTTGAACTGCTCCTGCGCCATCTTGAGGCTGTCGAGCGAGGCCTTTTCAGACGCCATCTGCGCGTTCAGCGTCGAGGCGTCGTATTGCACCGCGCGGAGCGAATCCGCGACGTTCTGGAACGCGGTGATCACCGTGCTCTGGTAGGATTGGTAATCCTGCTCGAAGGTCGCCACGTCGGCTTCCTTCGTGCGGTACAGCTTGCCGCCGTCGAACAGCGTCTGCTGGATGCTCGCCGCCACGCTCCAGGCGATCGAATCCGGCGAGAACAGATGCGCGGTATCGAGCGAGGCCGTGCCGAAGCTCGGCGTCAGATTGACCTGGGGCAAGAGATTGGCGACGTCGACGCCGACGGTCGCGGCAGCCTGGTGGAGCGTCGCTTCGGACTGCCGGATGTCTGGCCGCTGGCGCACCAGCGAGGACGGCAGGCTGACCGGAAGCTTGCGCGGCAGGCGCAGCGCGGACAGGCGGACGTGCTCGCCGCGGTCCTGGTTCGGCAGCCGGCCGAGATAGGCCATGAGCTGGTTGCGGCCCTGGGCGAGCTGCTTCTGGAGCGGCGGCAGGGTGGCCTGGGTCTGGGCCAGCGTCGCCTGCTGGGACAGGACGTCCGATTGCGGCACGGCACCGAGCTCGAACTGGTGCTGAACGCGCTGGAGCTGGTCCGTTTCCGCCTTGATGATGTCTTGGGTCGCGGCGATCTGATCGCGCAGCGAGGCGTCGGTGATCGTCGTCGTCACCACGTTGGCGATCAGGGTCAGGTACGTCGCCTCGAGCTGGAAGCGCTGGTACTCGGCCTGCGCCTGAGCCGATTCAATGCCGCGCCGTGTCCCGCCGAAGACGTCGAGCGTGTAGGAGACGCTGACCGAGGTGTTGAACAGGCTGTAGATCGAGGTCGGGCCGGTGGTTCCGTTGGTCGCCTGGGCGACCTGCTCGCGCTGCCCGGAGAGGCTACCGTTCACCGTCGGGAACAGACCGCCCTGTTTGACGAGGACGGTCTCGCGGGCCGCACGCAGCGCATATTGCGCCGACTTGATATCCGGATGGTTGCGGACCGCCTCCTCGACGAAGGCGTTGATCTGGGGCGAGCCGAACTCCGTCCACCACGACCCTCCGACATCGGCGCCGGAGACGAACGATTGCGAGGCTCCGCCTGCAGCCGCCGTGGAGGCCGTCGGCCGCAACTTCGGCTCGGCCGTGTAGCCGCTCACCGCCGGGGCGTCCGGTGGCTTGAAGTTGGGGCCGACCATGCAGCCGGCGAGCAGAAATGGAGAACTGGCCGCGGCCGCGAGCACAGCCGTGCGCAGTGCCGGACGACCTGACGGCCGAACCGGACGAGCATCCGCCGCGGCGGATTTAGAGCCTTGGGCGAACCCAACCATGAGCGTTCCAAACCGGAAAACGAGATACTAGGAACCGAGGAACCGACCGATAACGTCGGCAGTTAACAAGACCCTACGCACATCCAGCATGGAAATGTGATCCCCCGGGACGCTTTCCACCGAAATCGGTACGCGAACGACCCTTTCCCATCCCATTGCCGGCGCCTCGACCACCGCCAACTCGGACTGTCCCAGATCGCCATGACGGAGCGTTGATGCCCGGACGAGCCGGAGCGGCAGATCGCGCGAGTGTGGATCGGCGGATGGCCGATAATCAAGGAGGGCGCGATAAAGCACCAAGCCGGTACGGTGGGCCCGCCAGAGCCACGCCGCGTCGGCGCCCTCCGGCAGCAGCCCCCATTCATTCATCCGTTTGACGGCAAAGTCGAATCTTGCTTCCGCCCCAAGCGGAAGAAGGTCTTCGATCTCGAACGGTCGGTCGGTTCCATGGTGGCGCGCCCTGACATCGGCCATGCGCACCAGCCATTGGGCCTGCGCCACGTCCACGTCGTCGGAGAGAATCGAGGTCGCGACGCCGACCGGGGCCGGCGTGTCGATGATGACGAGACGCTCGGGCCGCGCACCCCGTGCGGCAAGCTGTCGCGCCATCTCGAAGGCGACGATCCCGCCGAAGGAATAGCCGCCGAGAAGCCGGGGCGCCGGCAGGCCGCGGCGGGCGAGCGCGGCGAGATTGTAGGCCGCGAGATCCTCGACGCGACCGATCGGTTCCTGCCCGTCCTCGAGGCCGGGGGCCTGCAGGGCCCAGAACGGCCGGTCACCCGGCATCGCCCGGGCGAGATCGAGAAAGGCGCTGACGTCGCCGGCGATCGGGTGGACGCACACGAACGGCTCGCCGGCTCCCCCTTCAGCGGCACCACGGCGTCCCAGGCCTGACCCTCGGCGAGGGCGCGGGCCAGGGCGGCGACCGTCCTATGCTCGATGAGAAGAGTGACGGGAACCGGCCGCTTCAGCCGCTCGGCGATGCGGGCGGCGGCGGTGGCGAGGCCGAGCGAGGTGAGGCCGGCCGCGAGAAAATCGTCGTCGGTGCCGATCTCGATGCCGGCGACCGCCGCGATGACATCGAGCACGATCGCCTCATGACCGTCCCGCGGGCGTTGCAGCGGCGTCTCGCGCGCGACCACGGCGGGGGTGACGGGCCAGAGGCGCGGCGTGGCGGTATCCGGAAGCCGCAGATCGGCGACGCGACGATCGATCGCCTTCGGCAGCGCGGCGAGCAGGGTCGCGAATTCGGCGACCATCGCCGTCCCCTCGGCCTCCGCGGCGCCGTCCGGATCGGGCAGGACGAGGGACAGCGCGACCCGGTCGCCCGGTACGACGACGCACGTCACGCTGTAGGCGGTCTTGAGCTCGCCGTGGACGGACTCGACGACGAGATCGTTCGCACCGCTCCACGCGCTGGTGCCGGACGGCATGTTCTCGACCACGAGCAGGGTGTCGAACAGGCTCGGCGCCCGGTCGATGACACCGGCCGCCTCGCCGATTTCGATGAGGGAGAGCTGGGCGTGGGATTGCAGCGCCGCGATCTGGCGCTGCATCTCCGCGGCGAGATCGGAGACCGTGCTCTCGGGTGCGAAGCGCAGACGCACCGGCAGATTGTTGATGAAGAGCCCGACCATCCGTTCGACGCCCGCAACCTGCGGCGGACGCCCGGACACGGTGGTGCAGAACACGGTGTCTGCGATGCCGCGCTTGGCCGCCGACCACAGGCCCCAGGCGAGATGGGCAAGCGCGCCGATGGTGATGCCGCGGCGACGCGACAGGTCGGCCAGGGCCTTGCTCTCCTCGGCACCGAGTTGGTGGCGCACCGTGGCGAAGGCGGCGCCGCGGGAGGGCCGCCGCAGCGGCGGCTGTTGCGGCGGCGCGGCGAGGAGGGTCTTGAAATAGGCCCCCATTTCGGCGCGATCGACGCCCTCGCTCCAGGCGATGAATTCGCGGAACGGCACAACCGGCTCGAGCTTCGGATGGACGCCTCGGCGCAGCGCCTCATAGGCGGCGCGGGCCTCGCGCTCGAGTTGGGCGAGACACCAGCCGTCAACGAGCACGTGATGGAAGCTCGCGATCAGATAGGCGTCCGTCTCACCGGCGCGGATCAGCACCAGCCGGGCGAGCGGCCCGGCCTCGAGGTCGAACCCCTGCGCGCGGTCCTCGGCGAGACGCCGCTCGAGACGCTCGGCGTCGAACGACGGCCAGGTCTCGACCGAGACCGGCGGCCGCTGCAACGGCCGCACCACTTGCAGGGGACGTGGGAGACCACGCCAGCGGAACGTCGTGCGCAGCACCGGATGCCGCTCGAACACGTGGGCCCACGCGCGGCGGAAGGCGACGAGGTCGAGCCGGCCTCGAAAGCGCATGCAGCTCTGCTCGAAGTTCACCGACGAGCCGTGCTGGCTCAGCGAATGGAGCAGCATCGCCTCCTGCATGGGCGACAGCGGGTAGAGGTCTTCGAGATCGGCCGCATCTGCAAAGATGCGGGCGAGCGCCGCCGGCGCCAGGGCCGCGAGGGGGAAATCCTGCGGCGTCACGACCGGGGCCGCGCGGCGGCGCGTCCAGTCCGCGATGGTGCGGGTCCCCCGTTCGACTGCGGCGAGCAGCGCGGCGGCATCGCCGTCCGGCGCCGCGCCGATCCAGCGCAGTTCCAAGGACCCGGCGACCATGCGGACAGCCAGCGCACCCCGGACCGAATCCGAGAAGGCGGGAGGGTGATGGAGGCACACCGCATGGCCCGCCTGGGCCGTCGGCAGCCAGGCGACCCCGATCGCGGCCGGCGCAAGGGTGAAGGAGGATCCGACGATGCGCAGCGCGAGCCCGAGCGGCTCGGCCTCCTGGCGAGCGATCTTCGCCGCGCGCAGCCGCTCCGTCAGCGCGTCGTCGCCCGCCTCGCCCTCGCTCGGGTTGCTTCCGCCCGTCGGAGCGATCGTCGCGAGGGGCAGCACGGCATCGAGGTTGGCGAGCAGCCCCTCGGCTCGCGGCGCGGCGGCCGGCAAGGTGCGGCGGCCATCGACGATCTCGAGGGCGAACGCACCGCCGAGCGCCTCGCCGAGTGCGACGGCGAGCGCGTCGAGCGCCGACACGCCGAACCGCGAGGGCAGGTCCTCGGCGAGAATTCGCGCGAGCCCCGGCTCGATCAGCCGCGACGCCGCGGCGGCTTCGATGTCGATCACGCACGCGCCGTCGGCGGCGAACGGCGGCGCGCCGAGCCCCGCCCCGGCGCGCTCGCGCGCGATGGCGGCGATACGCACCGGCTCGCTCTCGGCATGATCCGACAGCCAGGAGAGCCATTCCGAGAAGCTGAGCGCCGGCACTGGAAGCCGTGCACTTTCAGGCCCCGCCGCGAGCGCACTTTCGAGTTCCGTCGCGAGGAGCAGCAGGGCGCGGTCGTCGGCGATCGCCTCGTGCAGCGCGAGCACGATGATCGCGGTCTCCGCCCCGTCCTGCTTGATGAGGGTCGCCGCGATCGTCACGCCTTTTGCGAGATCGATGCCGCGCACGAGCCGTGTGCGATGGGCCTCGATCCAGGCATCGAGATCGTCGGCGGCGCCGGCCGGAAGATCGACGAAGCGCACCGGCACCGCGGGAAGAAAATCGGCGATCGACAGCCGTCGACTCGCGCCGTCCTCGACGACCAGAAGGCGCAGCGCGTCGTGGCGCTCGGCGAGGCGCTGGATGGCGTAGCCGAGATCGACCGCCGCGACGCCGCGATCCGTCGCGAGGCTCACGATCCGGCAGCGCGCGCCGGGCCGGGCCGCGGCCGGCAGCAGGGCGACGGGGTGAACGGCGGTCGCGAACGTGTCGGCGCGGGCCCGGCTGCGCCGGGCCGCGATCGCCGCGAGCCCCTCGATGGTCGGGTGGTCGAAGACGTCCTTCAGCCCGAAATCGAGGCCGGCCTCATAGGCGCGGGCGACCAGGCGGATCGTCAGGATGGAATCGCCGCCGACATGGAAGAAATTGTCGTCGACGCTCGCGGCCGGTCGGCCGAGCAGGTCGGCCCAGATCCCGGCGAGCAGCCGCTCCTCGGGCGTGCGCGGCTCGATGCGCTCGACCGCCCGATCGAGGTCGGCGACCTCGACGCTCGGCAGCGCGCGCGTATCGACCTTGCCGTTCGCGTTGAGCGGAAAGCGATCGAGCACCACGAAGGCATGGGGCAGCAGAGGCTTCGGCAGACGCGCTTCGAGGAAGGCGCGCAAGTCCTGAGCCGTCACGGTGGCGCCGCTGCGCGGCGTGACATAAGCGACGAGATCGCGGTCGCCGCTCTCCCGGCGCGGCGCCACGACAACCGCCTCCGCCACGCTGGGGTGCAGCGCGAGGGCGGCGGAGATCTCGCCGAGTTCCACGCGATAGCCGCGCACCTTGACCTGATTGTCGGCGCGGCCGACGAAGACGATGGTGCCGTCCTCCCGCCAGCGGCCGAGGTCGCCGGTCCGATACATGCGCGCGTCGGGCGCGGCCGCGAACGGGTCGGGATGGAAGCGCGCATCGGTCAGCGCCGGATCACCGAGATAGCCGAGCGCGACGCCATCGCCGCCGACCCAGATCTCGCCGACGATGCCGGGCGGCAGCGGCTTGCCCGCCGGATCGAGCACATAGGCGGTGCTGTTGGCAATCGGGCGGCCGATCGGGATCGCCGCCTCGTCCGGCCCCAGTCGCGCGATGTCGAAGGTGGTGCTGAAGGTGGTGTTCTCGGTCGGCCCATACCCGTCGAGGAGGCGCAGCCCGCTGCCGCGCCCGGCCTCGAGCACCGCCCGCGCCGCAGCCGGATTGACCACGTCGCCGCCGGTGATGACGGTGCGGTTGCCGGCGAAGGCCAGGGGATCGACCGCCGCGATCTGCTGGAACAGACCGGCCGTGATCCAGATCAGGTCGATGCGTGCCTCGGAGAGGAACAGCCTGAGGGCCCGCGGGTCCATCACGATCGTGCGGTCCACCGGCACCGCCGTGCCACCGTTGAGAAGCGGCGCCCAGATCTCCAGGGTCGAAGCGTCGAAGGCGGGATTGGAATAGACGGCGGACCGGGTGGAGAGCCCGAACCCGGCGAAGTTGGTGTTGCGCACGAGACGGACGATCGCCCGGTGCGGCACGCCGACGCCCTTGGGCTGGCCCGTGGAGCCCGACGTGAACATCACATAGGCGAGGCTCTCGGGCGCGATCGGCCGTTCGGCGATCGGCGCCAACGCCTCGGCGCGACCGAGCAGGTCCGGGAACGCGATCGCCGGGCAGGCGATGCCGTCCGTCGCGCCGTCTTCCACGACGGCGAGCCGGGCCACGACGAGGCGGGCGCGGGCGTCCCGCTGCTCGGCCGGATAGGTCGGATCGATGGGGGCATAGGCCGCGCCCAGAGCGAGCACGGCGAGCTGCATCTCGATCAGCGCGGCCGAGACCGGCAGGACCAGGAGGACGATGTCGCCGGGCCCCGCCCCCATCGCTTCGAGGGCGGCGGCGAGCCGGCGCACACGGTCCGCCGTGCCGCGATAGGTGCGGCCGAAGCCCTGCTCCTCGATGGCGGTGGCGTCGGGATTGCGCCGCGCCGCCTCGAAAAACAGGGTCGGCACCGCGCTGTCGCGCTCATAGGGCCGTGCCGTCGCGTTGAAGCGCGCCACGAGGGCGCGGCCCTCGTCCTCGGCGATCAGTGGCACGGCGAGCACCGCCTGGTCCGGCTCGGCCGCGACCGATGCGGCGAAGCGCACCATCCAGCCGAGCAGCCGCTCGATCGTCGCCGCATCGAACAAAGCCGCATCGTAGCGGCACCAGAAATGAAGGCCGTCCGGCGCGACGCGGTAGACGACCGAGAGATCGGCCTTGGCGGCCTGGTCGACATTCTCGCCGGCGACGGCGAAGCGGGTGCCGTCGAGGGCGGTCAGCGCCGGCGGCTCGCCCTCGGCGGCACCGAACAAGATCTGCATGAACGGCGCGACATCGCCGCGCCGCTCGACGCCGCTCGCCTGGACGATGCGCTCGAAGGGCACGTCACCGTGCTCCATCGCCTCGCGCACGACGTCGCGCACCGCCGTCACGAGTGCCGGGACGCGCGCGTCCGTTTCAACGGCGACGCGGATCGGCAGCGTATCGACCAGAAGGCCGATGAGATCGGCGAGCTCGGGCCGCGAGCGCTTCGAGACCGGCACGGTGACGACGAGGTCGTCGAGCCCGCTCCAGCGCCGCAAGACGGCAAAGAAGATCGCCATGAAGGCGTTGAATTCGGTGGCGTCCGTGGCCCGGGCAAGACGGCCGATTCCCTCGGCCACGGCGCGATCGACCACAACGTGCGCCTGGGCGCTCGAGGTCGCCGGCTGGGCCCGCCCGCGCCGATCGAACGGCAGCTCGAGGTGGGCGGGTGCATGCTTCAGGCGGCTGCGCCAGACGGAGAGGCTGCGCTCGAGCGCCGGACTGCCCGCTTCGAGGCGCTGGCGCTCCCAATCGGCATAGTCGGGATATTGCAGCGGGAGTTCGGGAAGCGTGCCGTCGCCGCCGCGGACGACGTCGTCATAGGCCGCGACGAGGTCGCGCAGGAAGAGATCGAACGAGGCACCGTCGGCCACGATGTGGTGGAAGACGACGATCAGGGCCGCCGTGCCGCCTTCGCCACCCACCAGCGCGGCACGGACGAGCGGGCCGGCGGCGAGATCGAACGGCTCGGCGACGAGCGCCTGCGTCTCGGACGCGACCCGCGCGTCGAAGTCTTCGTCCGCCGCCGGGCCGGTGACGACGTTCAGGCGGAGCGGCGCCTCGTCCGCGACCGCCTGGATGGGCGCGCCGTCGACCATGGGGAAAGTGCTGCGCAGCGCATCGTGGCGGCGGCCCACCGCCTGGAGGGCGGCCTCGAGTGCCGCCCGATCGACCGCATCCGAGAGGCGGACGACGAGGGGCATGGCGAACACCGATTGCCCCGGGCGCAGCAGCTCCGCCATGTGGATCTGGCGCTGGGCGAAGGAGAGGTCGGCGACATATCCGCTCGCCATCAGCCGCGCCTCGCGGTCGCCGGGGCCATCAGATCGGAAGCTCGACGCGCGCGCGGCGGCGCGGCGCGATGGCGAGCCCCTCGCCGGCAGAGTCCGCCGTCCGGCTCGCCAAGCGCAACGCGAGATCGGCGATGTTGGGCGCTTCGAAGATGTCCGACACTTCGGCGGGCAGCGAAAGCTCGCGGCGGATGCGGGCGATCATCTGCATGGCGAGCAGCGAACTGCCGCCGTGCGCGAAGAAATCGTCACGGCGACCGATGTCCTGGACGCCGAGAAGGTCGCGCCAGATCGCCGCGAGGGCCTCCTCCCGCTCCCCTGCGGGCGCTTCCCGAGGCGCATCCGCGGCAGCCGAGCGTGGCAGCGCCGCCCGATCGACCTTGCCGTTCGCGGTCCGCGGCAGCCGGCCGTGGCGAACGAAGGCCTGGGGGATCATGTAGGCCGGCAGCTTGGTCGCCAGCGCCGCGCGCAGCGCCTCGTCCGCCGGCATGTCGGTGCCGGCGATGTGGGCGACGAGGCGCGCGGTGCGCCCCTCGCCCTCCTCGGCGACCACCGCCGCCTCGACGATCGCGGGTTCCCACAGGATCGCGGCCTCGACTTCGCCCGGCTCGATCCGGTAGCCGCTGATCTTGAGCTGCCGATCGCGCCGGCCGTGGAAATAGAGCCGGCCGTCGAAACCGTAGGAGACGCGGTCGCCGGTGCGATAGGTCGGGGCGAAGGTCGGATCGGCGCAGAATGGGTTGGGCCGCCAGCGCAGCGCGGTGCCGGGCGGTACGCCGACATAGAACCTCGCCACGGCCGGACCGGAAATGACGAGTTCACCGATCGTCCCGATCGGACAGAGCCGGCCGTGGCCGTCGATGACGTAGAGACGGGTGCCCGCAATCGTGTGGCCGATCGCAACGGAGCCCTCGATCGTCTCGGGCCGCGCCTGTTCGACGGTGACCCAAACGGTGCCCTCGGTCGGGCCGTATTCATTGCAGATGCGGCAGGAAGGCAGGCGCGCGGCGTGCTGTGCGACGAGCGCTGCCGGGCACGGCTCCGCCGCGACGCGTGCGACCTGCATGGTCGGCAAGCCGTCCGGACCGGCGGCATCGAGGATGAGCCCCCACAGCGACGGCATCATGCAGGTGTGGGTGACGCCCGCCGCGCGGATCAGCGACGCGAGACGTTCGGGATCCTTCGCCTCCGACGCGCCGGGCAGGGCGAGCATCCCGCCCTCGGCGAGCGTGCAGAACAGGCCCGTGACGGAGCCGTCGAAGAAGAGCGGGAAGGTCAGCAGCAGGCAGCGGATCGGATGGTCCGGATATTCCGCTGCGCTCGCCGCCGCGTGGTAGCGCAGATTGTCGTGGCCGATCGAAACGCCCTTGGGCGTGCCCGTCGAGCCGGACGTGAAGATGAGATAGGCCTCCGCCTCCGGCCCGGGCGGCTCGATGGCGCCGAGCGCCCCGACATCCGGCACGATGTCCTCGATCAGCACCAGCGGGCAGGTTGCGCCGGCGGGCGCATGGGCACGGTCGGTAACGATCGCGGCGACGCCCGCCGCCTCGAAGATGCGCGCCCGCCGCTCCGGTGGGGCCTCAGGATCGACCGGTACATAGGCCGCGCCGGCGAAGTGGACCCCGACGATCGCCGCGATGGTCTCCGGCGCGCGATCGAGCAGAACGCCGACACGAGCGCCAGGCGCCGCACCGGCCTCCGCGAGCCGCGTCGCGACACCGGCCGCGAACGCCCCAAGCGCGCCGTAAGTCATGATCCGGCCGCCCGCCCACACCGCCGGCGCGTCCGGCCGGGCGCGGATATGGGCGAGAATCTGGGCCGGCACCGTCGCCTCGGCGACGCTCAGCGGCGCGCCCACGAAATCCTCCGTCAGCACGCGGACGGTTGCCTCGGGCAGTACGTCGAAGGCGCTCGCGGGCGCGTCGAGCGCATCGGGCAGCCGGCGCAGCGCCGTCTCGATCATCGCGAGATATTGATCCGCGAGGGGATCGGAGACATGGCGGCGATCGAACATCAGCTTGATGGTGAGGCCGTCGCCGATCTCGACCATCAGGTTGAGCGGCATGTCCGGCAGGGTGACGTCGCCCATGTCGCGCAGGCTCAGGCCGGCGGCGGCGAAGGCCGCGGCAAGATCGAGCGGGTAGGTCTGCACCGCGATGAGGCTCGTCATCGGCAGCGCCGTGCGCGGCAGATCGAGCAGGTCGCGGACGATGTCGAGCCCGATCGGACCGGCGTCGCGACCGGCCGCCCGGCCGGCCTGCAGGCGGGCGAGCCACACACGCAGCGGGCTGTCGTCGATGGTGACGCGGGCGGGCAGGATCCCGATCTGCGGTCCGACGAGATGAGACGATTGATCGCCGAGAAGTTCCGGCGGGCGGACCGTCTCGACGCAGCCGAACAGCACGTCGTCGGCACCCGCGGCGCGGGCGAGCACGAGACCCCACGCGCCTTCGACGAGGGTGCTGAGCGTCAGCCGCTCGCCGCGCGACAAGGCCGTCAGGCGCGCCGCAAGGACGGGCGGAAGATCGACCGCGCGCTCGCCGATGATGGGGGCCGATCCGACCGGCTCGACGAGCGGGTCCTGCGGAACGTGCCCCTCGAGCGCGGCCGACCAGAACGCGCTCGCCGCCTCGCGGTCCCGCCGGGCGTCCCAATCGACATAGGTGCGGAAGGGAATGACCGGGGCGGGGGCGCGGCCGCGATAGGCCGCGAGCACTTCGTCCACGATCAGCCCGAGGGACCAGCCGTCCACCACCAGATGATGCCGCGTCCACAGCACGACATGACGGTCACCGGCGAGCCTGACGAGGCGGACCCGCATCAGCGGCGGACGCTTCAGGTCGAACGGATTGGCGCGGTCGGCGGCCATAAGCGCATCGAGGTTGGCGCGCCAGTCGGAGGCGGCCGTCCAGTCGAGCATTTCAACCGCGAACGCGGGCGCGCTCAGAGCGACCTGGAACGGGTCTTTCTTGATTTCCCAGTGAACGCCGGAGCGCAGCGCCGTGTGGCGCGCCACCACGCTGTCCCAGGCGGCGCAGAAGGCGCGCTCGTCGAGCGCGCCTTCGAATAGAGCCCACCATTGGCCCATATAGAGCGGCTGATCGGGATAGCTGACGCACCGCACAAGCATGGCGCGTTGCATATCCGTGAGAGCGTAGATGTCTTCGATCGGCCCACGCGCCACGGCTCAGACCTTCACTCAAATGATCGTCGGCAGGCGGGTGGTTCCCGCGAATCGAAGCAGCGGCGGCGATAAAGATCGCCGCCACCGCCAAAAGCTCAAGAAATACCGAAGTGCCTGCCGGTCAAACCGTCAGACCCTGAGGATTTCAGAGGCTCTCGATGTAGAAGCCTTCGCCCTTGATGTCGCCGTCGCAAAGCTTCTGGAGCTTCTCGACGAGACCACCGCCGTCCTTGGCGTGCGGGTTCGAAGCCATCTTGTCGAAAGCGGCCTCGCTCTCCCACACGGTCACGACGCCGTACATGGTCGGATCCTGCTTGGCCTTCATCAGGCCGAAACCGACGAGCCCTTCGATGACTTCGCTCGGCTTCTTGCCGTCATTCGGAAGCATCTCCTTCTCGAGGAGCGCGCGAGCTTCCTTTTCGCTGCCAGCTTTAACATGGCAACGCGAAATAGTCATGAACATACCAGCCACGGAAGTACCTCCAGCTTTAAGCCCTCAGGGCGAGAGACGGCTATCACACGCGTATGACACTTTGAATGACGTTTTTTGGGTGTATTTTTTCATTGAGCTGCAGAGCGTTTCCAATACAAGTTAATTTGCAGCCTCAAAAAGGTGCTGTTATTCTTATCTATATTGAGGCGTACAGAGTGCACGTTGGCGTCGGCCAACCCCGCGCGATCCCACCCGGATCGATCTACCAGGAACCGACCGAAACGGCGCAGGACCGCCCTTTTTGCCCCACGTCCGCCGACTTTAGCCGCCGCATCCGCTGGATCAGGGTTCCCTGCGAAAATTTTTGTAACAGACGAATGAAAATAAGAAAATATTGCACGAGAGTTCACTTTGGCGGCGGTCACGCCCAGAGGGCGGATACGCGCGTCCCGCGGACCGATGGAATCCGTTCCAAGGGCGAGATCTGCGGTTCGAACGGCGCCCGGTTCCGGCCGCCGGCGTGGGCGACCGGAACAACGCAGGCCCGGCTGCGCTCAGCCGAACGGCCGCAGCGACGGGAAAAGATTGCCGCGGATCGGCTGTCCCACCGCGAGATCGACGTCGAAGCCTTCCGCCACCAGCCGCTCCACGACCGATCCGCCGTGCGGCGCCAGCACCGCCGTGTCGTCAACCCAGCGCGTGACCATGCGGCGAGTGTCGTGGGTCAGCGTGTTGCCGGGCGAGCCGTGCAGCGTGCGGGCGTGAAAGACGAGGCAATCGCCGGGTTCGAGATCCCAGCTCAGTATCTCGTAGTCGCCCCGGTTTGCCTCGATGTTCGGAACGAGGTCGAAGACCTTCTCGTCCTCGAGATTCAGCGAGCCGTGATACTTGGAGTAGAACTCGTCGATGCGCGCCAGCGGCTCGTCGCCGCGCTCGAAGAAGGCCGGTGGCATGAAGAGCCGGCCAAGTCGATGCGAGCCGCGTACGAATTCCAGCGTCGCCGCCTTCGGGATTGGATCGAGCGCCACCCAGATCGAGCAGAACGGGCCGAGCACGACGTTGTCGTGATGCCAGGGGGTGCGCACCTGCGTGCCGGGCGTCTTGACGAACCACGTGTCCTGCAACAGCCGCACCTCGTCGGTGCGCAGGCACTGGGCGGCGATCGCGGCCGACGGGGATTCCAGGGCGAAGCGCTCGAACTCGGAAATCTCACGGCGGGCCCAGAGGTCCGAGTAGAACGCGCCGGCCCCCTCCTGCCCGAAGCGCTGGAACATCGGGGTGGGGGTTTCGATGTTGCGGCGGATGCCCTCCGCGGCAAGGTCGAGCCAGGATTGATCGAACAGGCCGCGCAGGCAGATCGCGCCGTCACGATCGAGGCTGTCGACGACGTCGCTGGGGATCTTCACGGTTTCTGCAATCATGGCTTCAGGTCTTCTCGATGGCTGATTGACAATGACAAGACGGGTTGCGCGCAGCTCGCGGGCGGGATCGGGGACCGTCGCGACGGCGCGCTCCGCCCAGAGAGGCGGTTTCTTGGGGTCCGCGCGATCGGGCGCGACGCCGCACCATCCGCTTTCCGGGCTCGAAGCATGACAGAAACGATGCCGCCTGACCATGCGCCCCGGGATGCGGCTTCGCTCGTCCGCTGGTCGCGCCGACCTGCCCCCGGCCGACCTTCGGCCGTGTTCTTTCCGCATGCCGGCGGCAGCATCCTGTCCGCCGCGCGGATCGCCCAGGCCCTGCCGGCGGCGATCGGCTTCGGTGCCGTGGCGCTGCCCGGGCATGATCTCGACGGCGGAGAAGCGCTCCGCCGAGCCGATATCCTGGCGGCGCGGATCGCCGACGATCTCGGCGACGATCTCCAGCGCGACGGCGGCCGCTGCCACCTCGTCGGCAACAGCTTCGGGGCGCTGCTCGCGTTCGAAGTCGCCCGCATCCTCTCTGTCCGCCTTGGGTCGGACGCGGCGATGAAGAGACTTCACCTCGTCGTTTCCGGCTTCCGCTCGCCGTCGCTGCCACCGTCCGACGTCCCGCTCCACCGGCTGCCGAGGGCCCATCTCGTGCGCGAGCTCGCCGAACGGTTCGGCCCGCTGGGCACCAGCGCCGGCGGCACCGATCTCGACGCGATGCAGGAGGCTGCGCTGCGCGCCGATCTCGAAGCCTGCGAAACCTATCGCCTGCCTTCGCCGACCGCGCTCGCCTGTAACATTTCGGTCATCGATCTCAGGCGTGATCCGTCGGTCTCTCATGAAGAGAAGGCTGCCTGGCAGGACGTCGGCGCAGGCCCGATCGAAATCGTGCCGCTCGACGCCGATCACTTTCCCTGGATGAGCGCGACCTTCGCATTCGCGGACGTCCTACTCGCATTGATGCAAACCGCAGACCACGCCGGAGCCTCCTCGTGACGATGTCCGCGCGACCTTCCCCGCCGAGGCCCAGGGCGACCGGCAGGCACCCGCGCGCGGAACGTCCGCCCTGCCCACGGTACACACCACGAATGTGCACCGTGACGCTGCGATCTTCACCGAGGGGAGCGGCCTCGCCCCCCCTCAACGGTTCCCAACCGTCCATTGCAAAGAGCTCGCCATGTCCGTCGGACACTTTGATTGGTTCAAGAAGCACGACACCGAGGACGAACTGCGCCACAAGCTGGAGCGCCTCTATTCCGTGGTGTGCGGACGGCTCGCCCTCAAGGCAGACCCGGCGTTCATCGAAGAGGCGCTCGCGGAGAACCCGGAGGAGGCGAAGCGCGAGCCCGTCCGGCGGCTCATGCGCCACCTGCTGACCTACAAGCTCGCCATGCCGAGCGGGGCGTGGGGACTGCTGGGGCTCGGCCTCCTGCATTCCGTGCTGCTCGAGATCGGCCGCGAGGACGGCGGCAAGCCGGATCCGATCGTCATCCAGCGCGAGGAGGCGCGTGATCTCGCCGGCCTCGCACGCCGCCTGCAGCTCCCGGAGGTCGACAAGCACGATATCCGACGGGCCGGCGCCTTCGTCGAATATCTGCTGCGCACCCGCGGCCCGCGCGGATTCGCCAAGTTCGGGCGCAAGATGGGAACCGACGGCTCGGTCGAGAAGGCGAGCCGCGCCGTGACCGGACTGAGCGCGAGTGGCCTCGAACTCGCGTGGCAGCAATCCATCAAGGCGACGGACCACGAGAAGGGGCCGATGACGCTCATCCTCTGGGTTGTCCGGGCCTCTCTGAAGCACAAGGCGTTGCTGACCCTCTTCCTGATCGCCAATGCCGTTCAGCTTGCCTACTCCGTAAAAGTACCCGTATGGCTGCAGGACCTATTCAACAACGGCATCGAAAAAAATAATATATCGGTCATTCAGCACTATATAACCCTGCTTTCCGTCGGATTTCTTTTCGCATCCGGCTTCGGCGTGCTGTTGGACTACACCGTCGCGAAGCTGGGCCCGCGGATCATGAACGACATCCGCGAGCGCATGTTCGTCAAGGTGAACAATATCGACGGCCGAGTGCTCGCCCTCGCCGACACCGACGAAATCGTCGCCGACTTCACCAACGATCTCACGGTTCTCGAAAAGGCTGTGATCTGGGCGATTCCGAACCTGTTTTCCAAGGCGCTCGTATTGATCGGCTCGGTCTACGTCGCGTTCACCCTCGACACCAGGCTCGCAATTGCCACCCTCGCTTCGCTCATCGTCGCATTCTGGTTGCCGCGCAGCTTCAGCCGCCGCGCTGTCCGCTACAACTACGAGCGTGGCTCCGAGGACGCCAAGGTCAGCCACATCGTCAAAGAAAACCTTTTGATGCAGCGCATCATCCGCATGTTCGGACTGCGCGAGCTGCAATCGAAAGTGTTCAGTGATCAGATGCGCAAACTGTTCCGCGCAAGCTATCATCAATATTTCTCGTCGAACCTGGTCGGCCGGATCACCAATTTCGGCGTCAGCGCGGCCCAGTTGATCGTGATCGGGCTCGGCGCCGTCCAATCGGTCGAAGGCCAGGTATCACCCGGCACGATCGTGGCGTTCATCACGCTGCTGCTGACGATCGGCGGGGCGGCCGGCTTCATCGGCGCACAGCTTCCGCTCGTCATCCAAGGCGTCGGCGGCCTCGCGCGCGTCGATTCCCTGCTCGACAAGCCGGACGCCGCGCCCGAGCCGAAGAACCCGGAGACACTCGACGGCCCCGTGCGCTCCGTTCGCTTCGAGAACGTGAACTTCAGCTACGACGACACCACGCCGGCGCTGACCGATGTCTCGTTTTCCGTCGAGTGCCCGAAGCACGTGATGATCGTCGGTCCCTCCGGCTCCGGCAAGACGACGGTGCTCAGGATGATCGAGAACCAGTTCGCCCCGTCGGGGGGGCACATCCGGATCAACGGGATCGACACCCGGCTGCTCGGCGAGACGCAGCTCCGTTCGCTGCTGTCCCTCGTTCCGCAGGAGACGATCCTCTTCCAGGGCTCGGTGCGCGAAAATATCCGCATGGGCAAGCTCGACGCCACGGAGGAGGAGATCATCGCGGCCGCCAAGGAGGCCGAGATGCACGAGATCATCCTGTCCTTGAGCGACGGCTACGACACCGACGTCGGCGAGTCCGGGAACAAGCTCTCCGGCGGTCAGCGCCAGCGCATCGCCATCGCGCGGGCGCTGTTGCGCGATCCGCAGATCCTTCTCCTCGACGAGGCGACGTCGGCCCTCGACGCGGCAAGCCGCACCGCGATCGAGAAGACCCTCGCCAAAGTCACGGAAGGGCGGACCGTATTCTGGGTCACCCATGATCCCACCCAGTGTGCCAACGCCGATATCGTCATCGTCGTGAAGGCGGGCCACCTCGCCGAGATCGGCACCCACGCCGAGCTTCTCGCCGCCAATGGCGTCTATGCCGACCTCTGGGAGAAGACGGTCATCGCCAGCGGTGACGCCGCCGTGTCCCGCGAGCAACTCATCGAGCGCATCCTGCGCCGGCCGGTGATGCGCAACGTACCGCCCGTGTTCGTCGAGACGCTGGTGTCGCGGATGCAGGTCGAGATGGTCTCGGCGGGAACGCCGATCACCATCGAAGGGCAGCGCTCCGATAAGCTCGCCATCATCACCCAGGGCGAGGCGCTGCAGAGCGTTCACCTCGCCGACGGCACGCTGCAGCCGATCACCGTGTACGAAATCGCCGATTTCGTCGGCGAGACGGCCGCGTTGGCCGACGCGACGGAACTGACCCAGATTGTCGCCCGGACGTCGTGCCGTCTGCTCTCCATCGACCGAGACGCGTTGCGGAAGGTCTTCGACGAATACCCCGAGATTTCGAACCGGATCATTGCCGATCTCGGCAGCCGCTACGAGACGCTCGGGAAGCAGTTCGCCTGGCAGAAGCTGCACGGCCCGGAGCCTGTGTGATGACGTCCTCCGATCCTACGCCGAACACGATTGCGGACCGCCTCGCAGCGCTCGCTGCCGACCCGGCGGGCCGCTGGTCGATCACCTTCCTCGACAGTGCCGGCGCAATCGCCGAGCTGCGCGGCGCCGCAGAGTTACAGGCTCGCGCGGCCGCCGTTGCCGGCCTCCTCGAGCGCGAGACGGTACCGGGCGAGCCGGTGTTGCTCGTGTTCCAGCCGTGCGTCGACTTCCTCGTCGCCTTCCTCGCCTGCCAATGGGCGGGACGGCTTGCGGTGCCGATCAATCCGCCGCGGCGGCACCGGCTCATCGAACGGCTCCAGGCTGTCGCCGCCGACAGCGGTGCGAAGGTGGCTCTGACCGGCGGCGGCGTCGCCGAAGCCGTCGGGCTCTGGCAGGCGGAAAGCTCGATCCTCGGCGCGATCCGTTGGCACGACCTCGGCGCCGTGCCGGACGATCCGTCGCTCGCCGCGCCGCGCCGCGCCGTCGATCCGGAAGCGACCTGCTTCATCCAATACACCTCCGGCTCGACCTCGCTGCCCAAAGGCGTCGAGGTCAGCCACCGCAACCTGATGACCGACATGGCGCGGATGGCCGCGGTGTGGGATCTGAGCCCGGCGAGCACCATGGTGACATGGCTGCCGGCCTTCCACGATCTCGGCCTCATCTACGGCCTGCTGCAACCGCTGTTCTCGGGGTGCCCGGTGGTGCAGATGGCACCGAACAGCTTCTTGCAGCGCCCGATCCTCTGGCTCGAGGCGATCACCCGCTTCGGCGGCACCCACACGGCCGCACCGAGCTTCGCCTACGATCTCTGCAATCGCCGCATCCCGGCCGAGCAGCGCGGCGGCCTTGATCTGTCGAGCCTGGTCATGGCGATGAACGCGGCCGAACCGATCAACACCGAGGTGATCGACACCTTCGTCGCGACGTTCGCCCCCACGGCTTCCGCCGCGCCGCCTTCGCGCCCGCTTACGGTCTCGCGGAATCGACGCTCGCGGTCACCGCGAGCCCGACCGGCGAGGACCCCCTCGTCTTCCACCTCGATCCCGCCGCGCTCGAGCAGGGCCGCATCGTCGAGGTCGCCGCCGACACCGCCCGCGCGCGGGTGCTGTCGGGCTGCGGCGCGCCGCTCCCCGACGTGCCGATCGCGATCGTCGACCCGGAGACGCGGCGGCGCCAGCCGCCCGATCAGGTCGGCGAGATCTGGGTGTCCGGCCCGACCATCGCCCGCGGCTATTGGCGCCGCCCGGAAGAGAGCGCGGCCACCTTCGGCGTCCGCATCGCGGGTGAGGACGACGGACACGGCTATCTGCGCACCGGCGATCTCGGCGTCCTGATCCGGGGCGAACTCGTCGTCACCGGGCGCATCAAGGACCTCATCATCCTGAGCGGCGCCAACCATTATCCCCAGGACATCGAGCGCGTCGCGCAAGCGGCCCATCCGGCGATGCGCGTCGGCAACGGCGCCGCCTTCAGCCACGCCGACGACCACGGCGCCGAGCAGGTGGTGCTCGTTCAGGAGCTCGAGCGGACCCAGCGCCGGGCCGATCCCGAGCCCTTGTTCAGCGCGATCACCAACGCGGTGTGGCGCGAGCTCGAGATCCAGCTCGCGCGCATCGTGCTGGTCGAGCCCGGCGCGGTGCTGCGCACCTCGAGCGGCAAGATCCAGCGCAATGCCAACCGCCGCGCCTGGCTCGACGGCGAGATGCCGGTCGTCGCGGAATGGCGCGCGGCCAAGGCCCGCGCGGCGAGCCCGGCAGCGGCCGAGATCGCGGGCGGCCCCTCGTCCGAGGCAGCGGCGCTGACGCGTTGGCTCCGCGCCTGGCTCGCGGCGAAGCTCGAAATCCCGGAGGGCGAGATCACCCCCGATCGCGGCCTCGGCGAACTCGGGCTCACCTCGATCGACGCCGTCGAGCTCTCGGCCGAGCTCGGTCAGCATTGCGGACGCGAACTCTCCGAGACCTTCGCGTTCGACTACCCGACCGTGCGGACGATGGTCGACCACCTCTGCGGCGCCCCTGCTCCCGCCGTCGCCTCGTTGCAAGCCTCTGCCCCCGCCTCCGGCGGCGACATCGAGGAATTGCTCTCCATGATCGAAGGAAAGCTGCCGTGAGTTCGGATTCGGATCGGCGTACCGACCTGTCGCACCGGCTGGCGCGGCTTCGCCCCGAACAGATCGCCGATCTTCTCCTCGGCCTCGAGTCCCGCCTCGACGGGGCACGGCAGGAGGCGGCGCGGGCGGCCGAGCCGATCGCGATCGTGGGCATGAGCGCGCGGTTCGCGAGCGCCGCCTCGGTCGAGGACTTCGCCGCCCTCCTGTTCTCCGGCACCGGCGCGGTGCGCCCGGCACCGGGCGACCGCCCCGAGCGCGACGGCCTCTGCCCCGCCGGCTATGTCGACGGCATCGACCGCTTCGACGCCGGCTTCTTCGGCCTCCGGTCCGACGAAGCGGACGCGATGGACCCGCAGCACCGCCTCGCCCTCATGCTCGCCTGGCACGCGCTGGAGGATGCCGGCTACGCCGACGCCGCCCGCCGTCCGCGCGAGACGGGCATCTTCCTCGGGCTCGGCACCAACGATTACGAAACCCGGTTCCACGTCGGCGAGGCGCTGCCGCCGTCGGCGATCCTCGGCAACGCCCGCTCCATAGCCGCCGGCCGCATTTCACACTGGCTCGACGTGACAGGGCCGGCGCTCGCGATCGACACGGCCTGCTCCTCGTCGCTCGTCGCCGTCCACCTCGCCTGCCGCTCGCTGCGGGCGGGCGAATGCGACCTCACGCTCGCCGGCGGCCTCAACCTCATCCTCGACCCGGACCTGACCGAAGGCCTCGCCGCGGCGGGCATGCTGAGCCCGAGCCATGCCTGCCACACCTTCGACGCGGCGGCCGACGGCTATGTGCGCGGCGAGGGTGGCGGCCTCGTCGTCCTGAAGCGGCTTTCCGACGCCCGTCGCGACGGCGACCGCATCCGCGCCGTCGTCCGCGGCAGCGCCATCAATCACGACGGCCACGCGAGCGCGCTCACCGCGCCGAACCGGTCCGCCCAGATCGCCGTGGTGACCGCCGCGCTCGCCGATGCCCGGCTGGCGCCGTCCGACGTCCAGGTCGTCGAATGTCACGGCACCGGCACGCCGCTGGGCGATCCGATCGAGGTGCAGGCGCTCGCCGAAAGCTACGGCCCCGGCCGCACCGCCCCCCTGCTGCTCGGCGCGGTGAAGACCAATATCGGTCATCTCGAAGCCGCTGCCGGCATCGCCGGCCTCATCAAGAACGTGCTCGCCCTCGAAGCAGGGCGGCTCCCGGCCACCGTGCGGCACGGCAAGCCCAATCCGCGCATCGCCTGGGACCGGCTGCCGGTGAAGGTGGTCGATCGGGAAATGCCCTGGCCGGCGGCAGCGGTTCGCCGCGCCGCCGTGTCGAGCTTCGGCTTTAGCGGCACCAACGCCCATGTCGTCCTCGAGGCCGCGCCCGAGGTGCAAGCGGAGGCCGTCTCCGCACGGCCCCTGCCCTTCATCCTGCCGCTCGCGGCGCCGGACCGGGAGGGCCTGAAGCGCCTCGCCGGAGCCGTCGCGGCGGCGCTCGGCGCGGAAGGTGGCCCGAGCCTCGACGCCGTCGCGGCGGCGCTCACGATCGGCCGCGGTCGCTTCCGCGAACGGGCCGCGATCGTCGCGGCCGACCGTGCGACGGCGATCGTCGCGCTCACCGCCATCGCCGAAGGCGGCGAACCGGCGCTGGGCGCGACCGGCACCGCGCCGGCGGAGCCCGGGAAGATCGCCTTCCTGTTCTCCGGCCAGGGTAGCCAATGGGCCGGCATGGCGGCCGACCTCTACCAGCGCGACGCCGCCTTTCGCGCGATCGTCGATCGCGGCGCCGCCCATCTCGGCGACACCCTCGCCGCGCCGCTCACCGACCTTCTGTTCGACCCGGAGGGCCAGGAGCGGCAGACCGAGACGGCGAACGCCCAGCCGGCGCTCTTCGTTCTCGAATATGCCCTCGCCGAGCGGCTGAGCGCCTGGGGCGTTCGTCCCGATATCGTCGCCGGGCACAGCCTCGGCGAGTGGGTCGCGGCCTGTGTCGCCGGCGTCCTCGCGTTCGAAGACGCGCTCGACCTCGTGGTCGCCCGCGGGCGGCTGATGGGCGCGCAGCCGCACGACGGCGCGATGCTCGCAGTGTTCGCCCCGGCGGAGGCCGTTGAGCGCCACATCGCGGCGCACGCTCCCGCCGTCGGCATCGCCGCCTTCAACGCCCCGGACGAGATCGTCGTCTCGGGCTCCACGGACGCGGTCGCCGCGCTCTCCGCCGATCTCGAAGCGGCCGGCATCGGCCACCAGCGCCTGCGCACCAGCCACGCCTTCCATTCGCACCTGATGGAGCCGGCGCTTGCCCCGTTCGAGGCCGCCGTGCGGGAGGTCCCGCTCGCCGCGCCGCGGCTCCCGCTCGTCTCCAACGTGACGGGGACGACGGACGCGCCGTTCACCGACCCGGCTTATTGGGCGCGCCAGATCCGCGCGCCGGTCCGCTTCACCGAGGGGATGGCCGCCATCGCCGCGCAGGGCGCAGCCGTTGTGGTCGAGGTCGGCCCCGCCGCAACGCTTCTCGCGCTCGCCCAGCGCACCCCGGCATTCGCCGCGGAGACGACCCGGTTCGTGCCGCTGATGCGGCGTAACCGGGCGGCGGCGGAGACGCTTGCGCTCGCCCTCTGCCGGCTTTATTGCGCCGGCCTCGACATCATCTGGCCCGGCCTCCCGGCGAACGCACGCCGTGCCTCCTTGCCGGGCTATCCCTTCGCCGACGAGATCCGCTGGATCGCCCGGCCGGCGCGGGCCGCTGCCCTCACCCCGCAGGCGCTCGCCCCGCAGGCCGCCGCGGCCGCTCTAACCACCGCGATCACGCGGACCACCTCCGCGGCGCCGGCAAAGCCGCTCGATCCGGAGGAGGTGCGCGCCGCGGTGCTCACGAGCCTCGGCCGCACGCTGCAACTCGATGCCGCCGCCCTCGGCTCCGACCTCGGCTTCTTCAGCCTCGGCGTCGATTCCCTGGCCCTCACCGAGGCGGTGGCGACGCTCGAGAAGCGCTGGAAGATCGCGATCCCGCGGATCGAGGTGTTCGAGACGCTGACGACGCCGCATTTGCTGACCGAGCGGATCGTCGCCGCGGTCGTGGCACGCCCGGCCGAGACGTCCGCCGAACCGGCGGCCCCTGCGATCCGCGGCGCCGTCCCTCCGGCACCGTCCCAGCAGCCCGTCGCCGCCCCGGCCGCGCCCGCCGTCGCGGCGCCGCCGACCGACGCCCGGGCCCAAGCCTTCATCTCGGACTTCGCCGCGCGTTACGTGGCGCGCAGCCCGGCCTCCCGCGCCCAGCGCGCGACCTATGGCCGGGTGCTCGCCGACAGCCGCGCCGTCGCGGGCTTCCGCACCGACACCAAGGCGATGCTCTATCCGATCATCGGCGTGAAGGGGGTCGGCAGCCACATCGTCGATGCCGACGGCAACGACTATGTCGACCTGACGATGGGCTTCGGCGTCCAATTGTTCGGCCACAACCCGTCCTTCACCGTCGCGGCGATGCAGCGCCAGATCGCCGAACAGGGCCTTTTCCTCGGGCCTCAGGCGCAGAAGGCCGGCGACGCCGCCGCCCGCATCTCGCGCGTCACCGGCAACGAGCGCGTGGTGTTCTGCAACAGCGGCACCGAGGCGGTGATGACGGCGCTCCGCCTCGCCCGCCACAAGACCGGCCGCACTCTCGTCGCGATGTTCGCCGGCTCCTATCACGGCCATTTCGACGGCACGCTCGCCCGCTCCGCCGCCGACGGAGCGAGCGCACCGCTCGCAAGCGGCACGCCGAACGGCATGCTCTCCGATGTCCTCGTCCTCGATTATGCCGACCCCGAGGGCTCTCGGGCGATCCTCGCCGAGGTCGCCGACCGCCTCGCCGCAGTCATCGTCGAGCCGGTGCAGAGCCGGCGGCCGAGCCTGCAGCCACGCGAATTCCTGCAATGGCTGCGGGGCTTCACCGAGGCGACCGGCGTCGCGCTCATCTTCGACGAGGTTCTGCTCGGATTCCGCGTCGCGCTCGGCGGCGCCCAGGCCTGGGCCGGCGTGCAAGCCGACATCGTGACCTACGGCAAGATCGTGGGCGGCGGCCTGCCGATCGGCGTCGTCGCCGGCAAGCGGGATTATCTCGACGGGATCGACGGTGGCACCTGGTCGTTCGACGGCGACGGCGGACCGACCGCGGAGCGGACCTTCTTCGCCGGCACCTTCAACAAGAACCCGCTGACGATGGCGCTCTCGGTCGCCGTGCTCGAGCATCTCGAAGCCGAAGGGCCGGCGCTCCAGACGCGGCTCAACGCGCGCACGGGCGAACTCTGCCGCCGCCTCAACGCCATGCTGGAGGACGAGGGAAGCGCGCTGCGGGTCGAGCATTTCGCCTCGCTGTTCCGCTTCTCCGGCGCGAGCGACCTGTTCTACAACCAGCTCATCGCGAACGGCGTCTATGTCTGGGAGGGGCGCACTTGCTTCCTCTCAACCGCCCACACCGCCGAGGATCTCGACCGGGTCGTCGATGCGGTGCGCGCGAGTGCCCGCGCGCTCGGAGCGGTCGGCCTGATCCCGGCCGCCGCGCGGCCGCCGGCGAAGATCGCGGTCCCGCCCGCTCCGGGCCAGAAGGCGCTCTGGGTCCTCTCCGCCTTCAGCGTGGAGAGCGCCGCCGCCTACAACCAGACGCTCGTGATCACGTTCGACCGCACGCCGGACGTCGCCGCGCTGAACGCGGCGCTCGGCGATCTGGTCGCCCGCCACGATTCCCTGCGGACGGCATTCTCCGAATCCGGTGAGGAGACGTTCGTCCATCGCCGTGCGGCCATCACGCTCGAAACCGCCGGCGCAGCCGATGAAGAGGCGGCGGCCCGCCGGCTCGCCGCCGACGCGGCGCGACCGTTCGACCTCACCGCCGCTCCGCTCCTGCGCGCGACGCTCGTCACCTTCCCCGACGGCCGCGCCGCGCTCGACCTCGTTCAGCCGCACATCATCACCGACGGTTGGTCGATGCAGGTCACGGCGAACGACCTCGCCCGCCTCTACACCGCGCGCGTCCGCGGCGCGATCCCGGACCTCCCGCCGGCGCCGCGTTATGCCGACTTCGCCGCGTTCGCCAACACGGCCGCGACTGACCCCGCCGCCGAGGCCCATTGGCGGGCGACCTTCGAGACCGCGCCGGCGCCGCTCGCGCTGCCGACCGACCGGCCGCGCCCGCCCTTGCAGACCTTCGCCGGCGCCCGTCTCGAAGCCCGGCTGCCGGCGGCGCTCGCGGCGCGCCTGTCGGAGCGGGCCCGGAGCCTCGGCTGCTCGCTCTTCACGCTGTGCCTCGGCGCCTACGGCCGGCTCCTCGCCGATCTCACCGGGCAGGACGATCTCGCCATCGCGATCTTCGCCGCGGGCCAACCGATGATCGGCGAGCCCGGGCTCACCGGCTATTGCATCTCCACGGTGCCGGTGCGGCTCGCCCTGCCGCAGGGCGCCGACGGCATCGCCGCCGCGCGCGCCGCGATGACCCGGGCGATGGCCTATCCGGCCTATCCCCTGTCGTCGATCGTGAAGGCCGCGCAGGTCCGCCGCGATCCGGCGCGCCCGCCGCTCGCGAGCGTCTCGTTCAACCTCGACAAGGTCGAGGCGCTCGCCCCGTTCGCCGATATCGCGACCCGGGTGCGGGCGAACGAGCACGGCAGCGTGCGCTGGGATCTCAACTGGAACCTCCTCGCGGACACCGACGGTCTGCTCATCGAGGCGACCTACAACCGCGACCTCTTCGATGCGGCGCGGGTCGAGGGCTGGATCGCCCGCTACGAGGCGATCCTGCGCGGCCTCCTCGGCGACACGGAGACCGTCGCCCCGCCGTCCTCCGTCGCCGAGCCGGTCGCGAGCCTCGCCGATCACGTCGCCCGATGGGCCGTGGAGCGCCCGGACGCCGCCGCACTCATCGATCGCGTCGGCACCCTCACCTGGCGCGACCTCGCGGCCGAGAGCGGCAACCTCGCCGCCCGCCTCGCCGCGATGGGCGTCCAAGCGGGCGATCGCGTCGCCCTCTGCCTCGAGCGCGGCGCCGGGCCGGTCGTCGGCATGATCGCCGCGAGCCACCTCGGCGCGGCCTTCGTGCCGCTCGATCCCGACCACCCGGCCACCCACCGCGCCGGGATCGTTGCCGACAGCGGCGCCAAGGCCCTGGTGATCGACGAGACCGTCTCCGGCCCGCATCCGGACGTGCCGGTCATCGTCTGGTCGCGGGGCGGCCAAGCCGCCGAGCCACCACCCCGCGCGGCCGTTCAGAAAGACGACCTCGCCTATATCCTGTTCACCTCCGGCTCGACCGGGCGGCCCAAGGGCGTGATGGTGCCTTGCGGCGCGGTCGAGACCTATGCGCGGGCGATGCTTGACCGGCTTGCCGTTCCCGCCCCGGCCGCGTTCGGCATCGTCACCTCGTTCGCCGCCGATCTCGGCTATACGTCGGTCGTCGGTGCCCTCGTCTCCGGCGGCACGCTGCATGCCATCGACGCCGCGACGGCCCGCGACCCGGACGCCCTGATCGCCTGGACGCGGCGCACCCCGATCGACGTCCTGAAGATCGTGCCGAGCCATCTCTCGGCCCTCCTCACCGCGCCCGACGCGACGGCATTGCTGCCGCGTCGGGCCCTCGTCTCGGGCGGCGACGTGCTCACCTTCGATCTCGTGGACCGCCTGCACGCGCTCAGCCCGACCCTGCGCGTCTTCAACCATTACGGCCCGACCGAGACGACGATCGGCTGCACGATGGTGGAGGTGACGGATACGGTGCCGCGCGGCGAAGCCGGTCGCGTGCCGGTCGGCTATCCCCTCGGCGACGCGGTCGTGGAGATCGTGGACGAAGCCGGCGCCGTCCTGCCGCCGGGGGAAACGGCGGAAATCCGCGTCCGCGGCAGCGGCGTCGCGCTCGGCTATGTCGGCCGCGACCCGCGGGAGCCGTCCGGCTTCCGCACGCTGGCAAGCGGCGAGCGCTGCTACCTTACCGGCGACCTCGGCAGCCGGGACGCGGGCGGCCTCGTCACCTTCCTCGGCCGCAACGACGACATGGTGAAGATCCGTGGTTACCGGGTCGATCCGAACGGGGTCGCGGTGGCGATCCGCGGCTGTCCAGGCGTCGCCGACGCTGCGGTCGTCGTCGACCGCACCGCCCCGGGCGGCGCCCGTCTCGTCGCGGCCGTCGTCGGCACGAACCTGGACACGGCGAGCCTCGGCGCGCGGCTCGTCGACCTTCTGCCCGAGGCCCATCGGCCGGCGGTCCTCGGCCTCGTCGATGCCCTGCCGCTCAACGCCAACGGCAAGGTCGACCGCCAGGCGATCCTCGCCCGCCTCGCTCCCCCGGAGACGCCGCGGGAGCCTTCAGCCACCCCGGACGCCGAGGTGATGGGCGAGCCGCTCGCCACCGTGCTGCGGCTCTGGCGCGAGGTGCTCGGCCGCGACGCAATCGGGCCGAATGAGGATTTCTTCGCCCTCGGTGGGGATTCCATCATGGCGATCCAACTCGCCGGCAAGGCCCGCGCGGCGGGTTGGCTGATCAGCCCGACCCAGATCTTCGCCCACGCGACGGCGGCGAGGCTCGCCCTCGTGGCCAAGCCGGTCGAAGCGGCGGCGAAGGCCGATCGCGGCCCGGTCGCCGGCCCGGTGCCGCCGACCCCGATCCAGCGTTGGTTCCACGGCATCGCCATGCCCGACCGCCGGCATTGGGCGTTGACGGCGATCTTCGAACTGCCCGACGCGGTCTCCGAGGGCACTCTCGCCGAAGCGCTGGCCACGGCGATCGCCCGTCACGATTCCCTGCGGACCGCCATCGCCGGCCCTGCCGGTGCAGAGTACCAGGACGTGGTCGCGACCGCGCCCTCGCTCATGCTCGAGCGGGTCGCCAGCGAAGGGATCGCCCATCTGGCGAGCGCCGAAAACGAGCTCGCCAACCGGCTGATCGGGCATCTCGATCTCGCCTCGGGCGCACTCGTCGCCGCCGGCATCGCCGCGGCCCCCGGCGTGCGCCATCTCGTCATCGCCGCCCACCATTGGGCGTTCGACATCGTCTCGTGGGGCATCCTCGCCGACGACATCGCCGCCGCGATCGCGACCCCGCCGCGGCCGGTCGCGCCGCCGCCGACCGCTTGGTCGTGGTGGTGCGCCACGATGGACGGCGAGGCCGAGCGCTTCGACGGGGAGCTCGATTATTGGCGCGGCATCGAGGCGCGCCACGTCGTTCCGATCCCCCTCGACAAGCCAACCGCGCGCGACCTCGAAGGCGCCGCGGATCTCGTCGAATCCCATCATGAGCGCACCCGCGCCGAGCCGGTCCTCGGCGGGCTCTCCCGGCGATACGGCCTCCAGACCCACGAGAGCGTTCTCGCCCTCGTCGCTCGTGCCGTCTGCCGCTGGGCCGGCGGCCCGGTGCTGCTCGACCTGGAAAGCCACGGCCGCGAGCCGCTCGATCCGACGATCGACCTGTCGCGCACCATCGGCTGGTTCACGGCGCGCTATCCCCTCGCGACGCCCGACTTGGCACTCGACGATGTGGAAGGTTGGCTGAAGGCGCTGAAGGAAGACGTCCGCGCGGTGCCGCACCATGGCCTCGGTTACGGTCTGCTGCGTTATGCCCGCGGCGCACCGCTCTCGGCACGGCCAACGGTGTCGTTCAACTTCCTGGGCGAGATCGGCCGGTTCGGGCAGAGCGGACTGAAGCTCGTGCGGCTCGGTGCGGGCCGCGAGCGCGATCCGAAGGCCGAGCGGCCGCACCGGCTCGCCTTCAATGCGTGGCAGGAGGGCGGGGCGCTCGCGATCCGCTGCGAGTTCGGAGCCGGCCACGCAGCGGATTCGATCGATGCGCTGATGGCCGGGCTGCGCAAGGAGCTCGACCTCCTGGGCGAGGCTGCCGAAGGCGGCGGCAGCGTCTATACGCCGAGCGATTTCACGGGCATTGCGATGAGCGAGGACGAACTCGCCGCCCTGGTCGCCGATCTCGATTCCTGAGATCGGCGGACCGCCTCACGGGTGCGGCCGCGATCCTATATAGAGACGCCACGCGGCCGCGCCGCCGCGTGCCGACATCGAGGAGCGACCATGACGGATTCCGCCGAGTACACGCCGCCGAAAGTCTGGACCTGGGACAAGGCGAACGGGGGCCAGTTCGCGAACATCAACCGGCCGATCGCCGGCCCCACCCACGACAAGGTCCTTCCCGTCGGGCGCCACCCGCTCCAGCTCTATTCGCTGGCGACGCCGAACGGGCAGAAGGTGACGATCCTGCTCGAGGAACTGCTGGCGGCCGGCCATACCGGCGCCGAATACGACGCCTGGCTCATCAAGATCGGCGACGGTGACCAGTTCGGCTCGGGCTTCGTCGAGGTCAATCCGAACTCCAAGATCCCGGCGCTTCTAGACCGCTCCGGCCCCGAGCCGATCCGCGTGTTCGAATCCGGCGCGATCCTGCTCTATCTCGCCGACAAGTTCGGCGCCTTCCTGCCGAAGGCGATCCCAGCGCGCACCGAGGCGCTCAACTGGCTGTTCTGGCAGATGGGCAGCGCGCCCTATCTCGGCGGCGGGCTCGGCCACTTCTATGCCTATGCGCCGGTGAAGATCGAATATGCGATCAACCGCTTCGCGATGGAGACCAAGCGCCAGCTCGACGTGCTCGACCGCCGGCTCGCCGAGGCCGAATATCTCGCCGGCGACGAATACTCGATCGCCGACATCGCGGTGTTCCCCTGGTATGGCGGCCTCGTGAAGGGCTGGCTTTACGGTGCCGGCGAGTTCCTCTCGGTCTCCGAGTACAAGAACGTGCTGCGCTGGGCGGATGCCATCTTCGCCCGTCCCGCGGTGAAGCGCGGCCGCATCGTCAACCGCGCCTTCGGCGATCCGGCCGAACAGCTCCACGAGCGCCACGACGCGAGCGACTTCGACACCAAGACCCAGGACAAGCTCGCCGCCGCGTCCTGAGGCATCTCTTATAAAGATGGGCGGGCTTGGAGGCCCGCCCACCAGCACCGATCCGATCACGCCGCGGCGGCGGGCACCGCGGGTTTGTCTGCCAGGGCCGCGGCGATCGCCTGATCGACGGTCTCGAGCCAGATGAACTCGAGCCGGTCGCGCGCATCCTGCGGGATCTCGTCATAATCCCGCTTGTTGCGCGCCGGCAGCATGACGCGGGTGACGCCGGCAGCCGCCGCCGCGACCACCTTCTCCTTGATGCCGCCGACCGGCAGCACGAGCCCGCGCAGCGAGATCTCCCCGGTCATCGCGGTGTCGCTGCGCACGGTGCGGTCGGTCATCAGCGAGACGAGCGCCGTGAAGATCGCGACACCCGCGCTCGGCCCGTCCTTCGGGGTCGCTCCCGCCGGCACGTGGATGTGGATGTCGTTCTTCTCGAACAGCGCCGGATCGATGCCGAGCGAAACCGCCCGGCTCTTCACCAAGGTGGTCGCCGCCTGAGCGCTCTCGCGCATCACCTCGCCGAGTTGGCCGGTGAGGATCAGCGCGCCGCGACCGGGCGCGCGCGTCGCCTCGATGAAGAGGATGTCGCCGCCGACCGGCGTCCAGGCGAGCCCGGTCGCCACCCCCGCCACGGCGGTGCGCATCGCCACCTCGTTCTCGAAGCGTGGTCCTCCGAGATTGGCGGCGAGCTCGGCGAGGCCGACCGCGACATGCGCCTTGGTGCCCTCGGCGACCTCGACCGCGGCGTGGCGGAACACCTGGCCGATCTCGCGTTCCAGATTGCGCACGCCGGCCTCCCGCGTATAGCCGCGGATGATGGCGCGCAGCGCCTCGTCGTCGATCGCCGCCTGCTCGGGGGTGAGCCCGTTCGCGGCGAGCTGCCGGGCGACGAGATAACGCCGGGCGATCTCGAGCTTCTCGTTCTCCGTGTAGCCGGCGAGGCTGATGATCTCCATGCGGTCGCGCAACGGCCCCGGGATTGTGTCGAGCATGTTCGCGGTCGCGATGAAGACGACGCGGGAGAGATCGAACGGCACGCCGAGATAGTTGTCGCGGAAGGTCCCGTTCTGCTCCGGATCGAGCACCTCGAGCATCGCCGCCGACGGGTCGCCCTGGATGCCGCGGCCCATCTTGTCGATCTCGTCGAGCATCATCACGCAATCGCGCGACCCGGCCTTCTTGATGCCCTGGATGATGTTGCCCGGCAGCGCACCGATATAGGTGCGCCGGTGGCCTCGGATCTCGGCCTCGTCATGGACGCCGCCGAGGCTGACGCGCACGAACGGACGGCCCATCGCGCGGGCGATCGACTGGCCGAGCGAGGTCTTGCCGACGCCCGGCGGGCCGACGAAGCAGAGGATCGGCGCCTTGCCCTGGGGGGCGAGCTTGCGCACCGCGAGATATTCGATGATGCGGGTCTTGATCTTCTCCAGGCCGTAATGGTCCGCGTCGAGGACGCGGCGTGCCGCGGCGATGTCGATCGGCTTCGCCTCGGGCAGCGCCCAGGGCAGCTCGACCAGCCAGTCGAGATAGGTGCGGATCATGCCGGATTCGGCGGCGGCCTCCGGCGTGCGCTCGTAGCGGCGCAGCTCCTTGCGGGCCTGGGTCTCGACCTCCGGCGGCATGCCCGCCTTGGCGATGGCCGCGGCGAGCTCGGCGACCTCCTGGGACTTGCCCTCCTCGCCTTCGCCGAGCTGACGCTGGATCGCGGCCATCTGCTCGCGCAGCACGGCCTCGCGCTGGCGCTCGTCGAAGGCGGCCTTGGTCTGGCGGCCGATCTCGTTGGTCAGGCGCAGGACCTCGATGCGCTCGGCCAGGCGGCGCGAGACGCGGTCCATGCGCGCGGCGAGATCGATCGTCTCCAGGATCTCCTGGCGCTCCTCGGGCTTCAGATCGAGATAGGCGGCGGCGAGATCGGTCAGCGCGGCCGGCGACGGCGCCGACTGGATGGCGGCGAGCAGTTCCGGCGGCGCCTGCGGCAGCAAGCCGATTGCCTCCTCGGCAAGGGTGCGCAAGTGCAGCGCGCGCGCCTCGACCTCGGCCGAGCGCGTCGCGGGCTCCGGAATGTGCAGCACGCGGGCGGCGAGGAACGGCGTCCCGGGCAGGTAATCCTGCACGCGGATGCGCTGTACGCCCTGGCAGACGAGGTGATGCGAGCCGTCCGGCGCCGTCACGTAGCGCACGATGTTGGCGAGCGTGCCGATGCGGTGCAGATCGTCGGGGCCGGGATCGGCGACCTCCGGGTCGCGCTGCATCACGATGCCGATCTGGCGCTCCTCGCGCACCGCCTGCTGGGCGGCGGCGATCGACTTCGCGCGGCCGATCGCGATCGGCGTCACGAGCCCGGGAAACAGCACGATGTTGCGAACCGGCACGATGATGAGCGCATCGCTCGGGATCGGCACGGCATCGGTCCGGACGGCGGTCTGGTCTTGATCGTTCTGAGCCATCGAAACCTCCTCAGAGCGTCTTGGCGAGGCTGAAGACGAGGCAGCCGTTCGCCGCGGCGCTGCGGACCGCATAGCGGCCCGGGGGAATGGGGATGTGCCGCTCGAAGCGGCCTTGGGGCAGTTCAAGGCGGTGGATCGCGGCGCGCTGCAATTCCGGCGGAAGCACGCGGCGTCCGCTGACGACGAGCGCCCCGTCCTCGATGCGCGCGTCGACCTGGGCCGGATCGACCCCGGGCAGCGCGACGAAGACGAGCACCTCGCGCTCCGTCTCGAGCACGTCGACGGGTGGCTCCCAACAGGGCGCCTGCGGCCCGCGCGATACTTTCAGCCGGAAGAATTCACCGCGCATCCGCTCGGCGCGCGCGAGCGTCTCGAACGCGTCGGCGAGCATCCAATTGAGGGCATCCTTGCTCGGCATGGTCGGTCCTCGGGGGGCGGAAGGGGAGCGTGAAAGGGCAGATCCCCGGAGCGGAGAGGCTTCGGTTCAATGCGTTGGCGCTCATATGGGTTCACGCACCGCCGAGCGCCATGGCATTCCAAAAGCGGGGCACTTTGGACCGTGCTTTGCAAAAATCGGGGCTGGACGAGGGGCCGCAAGAGCATAATATATTTTTTTGATAGACATTATGGAGTTGGCATGCCAACGATGAGGTCGTCGCGCCACCGATGACCCACGGGGCCGGCCGAACCCACGAAATCCGCGGAGCCATGAGCCGCATGTCGATGGCCGAGACCGATGCCCATGTCGCCCATGCCGAGGCGTCCGAGGCCCGTCCCGCACGGCGCCGCTTCCGGATCGCCGGGCTGGAACGCCGGATCGCCGGCTGGGTCCTGCCGGTCCTCCTGATCGCGGCGTGGGAGCTGCTCGCCCGCGCCGGGCTGATCGCCTCGAACGTGCTGCCCGCCCCGTCGGCCGTCGCGGCCGCCGGATGGCAGTCGCTGCAGAGCGGCGAGCTCGTTCAGAACATGGCGGTGAGCACCGCGCGCGCCCTCGCCGGCCTCGTCGTCGGCGGCGTCATCGGCCTCGCCTTCGGCATCGCCAACGGCCTCTCCGAGATTTCCCGGCGCTACAGCGACACCACGCTGCAGATGATCCGCAACATCCCGCACCTGGCGCTGATCCCGCTCGTCATCCTGTGGTTCGGCATCGGCGAGGAGGCGAAGCTCTTCCTGGTCGCGCTCGGCGTCTTCTTCCCGATCTACATCAACACCCTGCACGGCGTGCGCACGGTCGATCCGCAGCTCATCGAGATGGGCCGGGTTTACGGCATGTCGCGCGGCACGCTGTTTCGCCGTGTCATCCTGCCGGGCGCGCTGCCCTCGATCTTCGTCGGCCTGCGCTTCGCCCTCGGCATCATGTGGCTGACGCTCATCGTGGCGGAGACCATCGCCGCCGAATCCGGCTTGGGCCACATGGCGATGCAGGCCCGCGAGTTCATGATGGTGGACGTCGTGGTGCTGGCGATCCTGATCTATGCCCTGCTCGGCAAGCTCGCCGACGTTCTCACCCTCGGCCTGGAGCGGCTCTGCCTGCAATGGCACCCGGCCTTCCAGCCGGCGCGCGATTGAGGGCCGGTCCAATGAGCGCCGCCCTCCCCCTCGCCGCGTCTCCGTTCGCGCCGTCCGCCTCGGTTCCGCAGACACCGGCCCAGGACCACGCCGCGCCCCGCGCCGGCCTCGCGATCACCCTCCAGCGCCTGTCGCGCCGCTTCGGTGACAAGCGCGTGCTCGACAGCATCGATCTGCACATTCCGGCCGGGCAGTTCGTCGCCATCGTCGGCAAGAGCGGCTGCGGCAAGAGCACGCTGTTGCGCCTCCTCGCGGGGCTCGACGAGCCGACCGGCGGGCGCATCGTCCACGACGGCGCCGCCGAGGGGGCGGTGACGCGCATCATGTTCCAGGAACCGCGCCTGCTGCCGTGGGAGCGGGTGCTGTCGAACGTGGAGGTCGGCCTGCCGCCCGCCTTGAAGGGCGAGGCGCGTCAGGCCCGTGCCCGAGCGATGCTCGAAGCGGTCGGGCTGTCGGAGCGGGCCGGCGAATGGCCGGCGGTTCTCTCCGGCGGTCAGAAGCAGCGCGTCGCCCTCGCCCGGGCGCTCGCGAGCGGCCCGCGCCTCCTCGCCCTCGACGAGCCGCTCGGCGCCCTCGACGCTCTCACGCGCATCGAGATGCAGGGCCTCGTCGAGCGCATCTGGCGGGAGCAGCACTTCACCGCGATCCTCGTCACCCACGACGTGTCCGAGGCGCTGGCGCTCGCCGACCGGGTGATCCTGATCGACGGCGGACGCATCGCGCTCGACCTCGACGTGCCGCTGCCCCGGCCGCGGCCGCGCGGGTCGGCCGAACTCGCGGCGCTCGAAGGCCGCATCCTCGACCGTCTGTTCGCCGCCTGAGCCGCCAAGTTTCCGCGCCGACGGCGCGCTGCGTTCGCGTTCTCCTCCTCACGCCATATCGTCTTCGAAAGGGCCCCGCATGACCCGTATCACCCGCCGCACGGCGCTCGCCGGCACCGCCGGTCTCGCAGCCGGCCTCGCCGCCGCGTTCGCCATCCGCCCGGCCTTCGCCGCCGGCGGTCAGGTCCGCATCGGCTACCAGAAATACGGCACCCTCGTTCTTCTGAAGGGCCGCGGCATCCTGGAGAAGCAGCTCGAGCCGCTCGGCGTCACCGTCTCGTGGGCGGAGTTTGCCGCCGGGCCGCAGATGCTGGAAGCGCTGAACGCGGGGGCGATCGACATCGGCCAGGCCGGCGAGGCGCCGCCGATCTTCGCCCAGGCGGCGAACCCCAACCTCGTCTACATCGCCAACGAGCCGCCGGCGCCGAAGGGCGAGGCGATCCTGGTGCCGCACGACAGCCCGCTGCAATCGGTCAAGGATCTGAAGGGCAAGACGGTCGGCCTCAACAAGGGCTCCAACGTCCACTTCCTGCTCGTCAAGGCGCTGGAGAAGTACGGCCTCGCCTACACCGACATCAAGACGGCGTTCCTGCCGCCGGCCGACGCCCGCGCCGCCTTCGAGCGCGGCTCGATCGACGCCTGGGCGATCTGGGACCCGTTCCAGGCCGCCGCCGAATATACGCTGAAGGCCCGCGCGCTGACGACCGCCGAAGGCATCGTGCCGAACTACCAGTTCTATCTCGGCGCGCGCGGCTTCGCCGAGGCGAACCCGAAGGTCATCGCGACGCTGCTCTCGGCGATCCGCGAGACCGACGACTGGATCCAGAAAGACACCGCGGCGGCGGCCGCACAGCTCGCCCCGACGACCGGCATTCCGGCGCCGATCCTCACCATCGCCCTCGCCCGCCAGAGCTTCGGCGTCGCGCCGCTGACGGACAAGGTGATCGCGGATCAGCAGAGCGTCGCCGACACGTTCTTCGGCCTCGGCCTGCTGCCGAAGAAGATCACCGTCGCCGACGCGGTGCTGCACCCGGCGCTCTGACGCGCCGGCGACGAGCGGCCGTCCCGATCAAGCCGGGGGGCGGTCCTCCGCGGGGGACAGACGGCCTCAGCAGAAGACGTGCGCGCGCTCGGGCGGCACCGTGACGTGGACGGTGTCGCCAGTCTTCAGCGCGGCGGTCGCGCGGCTCGGCCAATCGACCCTGAGCCGCAGCGGACCCTCGGGCCCCTCGACGGCGAGATAGAAGCGCGTCGTCTGGCCCTGGAACAGCCGCTCGTCCACCCGCGCCGCCGCCCCCTCGCCGGGATCGACCCGGTGGACGTCCTCGGCACGCACGAACAGCGTGGCGCGGCCGAGATGGGTATCGACCGCCATGTCGAGCATGCCGCCGATGCGGATGCGCCCGTCGGCGACCGGCAGATCGAACTGATTGCGGCTGCCGATGAAGGACGCCACGAACTCTGTCGCCGGCCGCTCGTAGAGCGCGTCCGGCGTCGCGATCTGCTCGATGCGCCCAGCCCGCATGACGACGACGCGATCGGCGACGGCGAGCGCCTCGGACTGGTCGTGCGTGACGAGGATCGCGGTCGTGCGGATCTCCTGCTGGATGCGG
Source organism: Segnochrobactrum spirostomi (assembly GCF_009600605.1). Taxonomy (GTDB): domain Bacteria; phylum Pseudomonadota; class Alphaproteobacteria; order Rhizobiales; family Segnochrobactraceae; genus Segnochrobactrum; species Segnochrobactrum spirostomi. The sequence goes on from NZ_VWNA01000001.1 coordinate 1,742,302, forward strand.
CGGATTTCGTCGCGCAGGTGATCGCGGACGACGGCGTCGAGCGCGGACAAGGGTTCGTCGAGCAGCAGCACCTGGGGATCCGGGGCGAGGGCCCGGGCGAGCGCGGTGCGCTGCTGCTGGCCGCCGGAAAGCGCGTTCGGATGGTGATCGGCCCGCTCGGCGAGGCCGACGAGGGCGATGAGTTCGTCCACCCGCCGGTCGATCGCCGCCTTGGGCAGGCCGCGGATCTTGAGCGGAAAGCCGATGTTCTGGCGCACGCTCATGTTGGGAAACAGCGCGTAGGACTGGAACACCATGCCGATCGGCCGGCTCTGGGTCGGCACGCGCGTGAGGTCGTCGGGGCCGAAGAAGATGCGGCCCTCCTCGGGTTCGGTCAGCCCGGCGATGCAGCGCAACAGCGTGGTCTTGCCGCAGCCGGACGAGCCGAGCAGGGCGATCAGTTCGCCGCCGGCGATCTCGAGGTCGATGCCGTCGAGCGCCCGCTTGCCGTTGTAGAGCTTGGTGAGGCCGGAGATGGTGATCGAGCTCGTCATGATTTGGCCCTCGGTCCACCGATCGCGCCGCTCGTCGCCCCGCCGCGGTTGAAATAGACCACCGCCACCGAGAGGATGAGCGTGACGGCGAAGTTGATCGCCGTCATCACCGCGAGAATGTTGAAGTCGGCATCGGTGCTCTTCAGCATGTTGAGCAGATAGAGCTGCACCGTCTCGAAGCGGCTGCCGACCAGCACCTGCACCAGCGCGATCTCGTTGAAGGAGACGCCGAAGGCGAGGATCGCGCCGGAGGCGATGCCGGGCGCGATGTTCGGCAGCACGACGCGTAGAAGCGCCGCGATCGGCCCGGCGCCGCAGGTGCGCGCCGCCTCGCTCAAGGCCTCGACGCGGGCCGCCGCCATCGCTCCGTCGATCGCCCAATAGACGAACGAGAAGGCGACCGCGACATGGGCGGCGAAGACGATCGCCACGGTGCCCTGGAGCGCCGGAGCAAAGGTGCCGGTGACGTTGAGGAGGCCGAAGGCGATGACGACGAGCGGCATCGCGAACGGGATCGCGGCAAGGGTCTCGATGACCGGGCGGATCGCCTTGTTGCGCACCCGCTGCCAATAGACGGCGGGAGCGACGAGCAGAACGTCGGCGACCGCCACCGCCACCGCGAGGCCGATGGAACGGGCGAGCACGGTCGTAAAGCGCGCGTCGGCGAAGGCGGCGAGCCAATGATCGAGGGTGTAGCCGTCGGGCAGGACGTTGGAGGTCCAGCGCGTCGCGACGCTGTAGAGGAACACCGCGAACATCGGCAGAAGCACGTAGCCCGCGGCAAGCCACAGCAGCGCGACGCCGCTCCAACGCGCGAACGGCAGGCGGCGCGCGCGGGCGGCCGCGGCGGGAAGCGACACGGCATCGGTCATGACAGCCATTTCGTGGCCCTCCGGACGACGAGACGGTAGAGGACGAGGCTCGCCAGCGCGACGATCATCAGGATCACCGCCATCACCGGCATGCGCTGGCTGCCGAACAGCGAGCCGAGCAGGGTGCGGCTCATGTCGACGGTGATGAGCGGAAAGGTGTTCGGGTTGCCGCCGACCAGGGCGACGGGCACGCCGTACATGCCGACCGACCAGGTGAAGATGAGGAGCCAGGCGGCGAGCAAAAACGGGCTCAGCACCGGCCAGCCGACATGCCGCCAGAATTGCAGGCGGTTCGACGCGCAGGTGCGCGCCGCCTCCCACCATTCGTCGCGCAGCAGGCCCATCGCCGGCAGCGAGAACAGCACGAACATCGGCACGTTGCCGTATTCGTAGGCGAGCACGAGGCCCCAGAAGGAATTCGGCGCCGGCGGCACGAACGGCAGGCCGGTGCCCTGCACCGCGAGGGTCACCATGCCGTAGCTGCCGAGCAGCGCGATGTAGGCGAAGCCGATGCCGATGCCGGAAAAGTTGGTGGCGACGTTGAGGAGGCCGAGGTGGAGCGCGCGCTTCACCGGCGGCAGGCGGGAGATGATCCAGGCGAGCGGCGCGCCGATGAAGAGCGCGATCGTCGCCACCGTGGCGCCGAGGACGAGGCTGTTGCCGATCGCCCGCTGCGCGCCCTTCGAGGTGACGACCTGAACCCAATTGTGCAGCGTGAAGCCTGCGCCGCTGCCGTCGGCGAAGCTCGCGCGAACCATCGCGAGGCAGGGCGCGACGAGGAGCGTGCCGGCGACCAGGATGAGCGGGAGCGCCAGCGACCAATCGGCCGCGATCGCGGCGAGGCGCGCACCGGGAAGGGTGCGCGCGGCCGCTGCGGGCGCGCCGGAGGATCGGCTGGCGCCCATCGCGTCAGCCCCCTGGACCATGTCCTGCCAGACGCTCGCGATCGCCGCGACGTCGAGCTCGGCCCAGTTCTTGACGATGTGGACGCCGGCATAATCGGCATCCGGCAGCCAGCCCTTGCGGGCCTCTTCCGGCAGCTTCAGATCGCCGAGCACCCAGCGGATCGGGCGGGCGCCGAACTTGGCGAAGGCGGTCTGCGCCTCGTCGGTGAGGACGAAGTCGAGGAGCAGCTTCGCCGCGTTCATCTTCGGCAGGTTGAAGCGGTTGATCATCAGCGCGGACGGCGCATAGATCGAGTCCTTCGGGATCACCACCTCCGCCTTGACGCCCTTGGCGCGAACCTGGTCGGCGGCGGCGATGCAGTTGAAGTCGTATTTGATCTGGATCGGCACTTCGCCGCGCTCCAGCGTCTGGGCGTTGGACGCCGCGCTCGAGAACTGGCCGAGCATCTTGCGGGCGAATTCCGCGCCCGGCTTCAGATCGGTCTCGCTGCCGCCGTTGGCATAGGCCCAGGCGATGAACACCGAGATGTCGGTGCCCGACGAGCCGCCGGCGTCGATCGCGTTGATCTTGCCCTTGTATTGCGGGTCGAGCAGGTCCTGCCAGGTCTTCGGCACGGTCTTCACGACGTCGGTGTTGACGACGAAGGCCGGCACGCCGGTGAAGGTCGCGACCCAGCCGCCCTTGGCGCCCTTGAGGCCGACGGGAAGCTTCTCGGCGTTCGGCGGCATGTAGTCCGGCACCACGCCGCGGGCTTCGGCGACGCGGCCGAACAGGATGCCGATATCGGCCGAGATGGCGACCGGGTTGTTCTTCTCGGCGTCGAACTTGGTGATCTCCTCGAGGGAGCTCATGTCGGTGTCGACGTGGGAGAGCTTGAAGTCGTACTTCGCGGCCATCTTCTGGAGAACTTCGCCGTAGTTCGCCCAGCTGTCCGGCATGCCGTAGGAGGTGAAGTTCGCCGCCTCGATCTTCGCCGCGGCGATGTCGACCGGCTTCGACCAATCGGCCATGTCGGGCGCGGCGGCGGCGAAACCGCGGCGCGGCCAGCCGAGCGCGGCGGCGCCGGCGAGGCCGGCGCTCGCCGTCAGCAGGGTGCGGCGGCTCATCGGAAGGGCATTTCGGAAGTCACGCATGGGTCCGTCTCCGCAAGATGTGGCGGGCCGGGGCGGCGCGCCGGGGGGTCTCGAACGCGAAGGCACTCGAAATCAGGGCCGCTCGCCGCGGGCGAGCCGCGCCTCGATGGCGTCGATGACGGGGAGGAGGTCGGCGACCGTATCGACAACATAATGGGGGCCGTGGGGGGCGAGGGTGGCGCGTGCCGCCGCACGGACCGCGTCGACCTCGGCGGGGGTCAAGGCGGCGAGTTCCTCCGGGGCAAGCCCGGCGGCGTTGCCGCTGAGGAGCACGCCGACCGTCCAGCAGCCGGCGTGGATGCCCTCGTCGATCCCGACGCCGGTATCGTCCACCTTGACCACGCTGTGGGCGGGCCAGACGCCGAGATCGAGGAAGGTACGGTAGAGGTTCATCGGGGTCGGGCGGCCCTCGGCGAGGTCGCCGGCGCAGACGAGATTGTCCGGCGCGAAGCCCTGGGCGGCGGCGATCGGCCGGAGCCGGTCCATGATCGAGCGGGTGTAGCCCGTCGTGGAGCCGATCTTGAGACCCCGCGCCCTGAGCCGCGCCACCGTCTCCGCCGCGCCCGGGACGAGGTCGGCATAATCGGTGACGACCGCCTCGTTGAGCGGCACGAAGACCTCGTAGAGCCGATCGACGTCGGCGTCCGTGGGCGCGGAGCCGTGGCGCGCCGCCCACGCCGCGGCGATCCGCGGCAGGTCGAACATCGCGCGGATATGATCCCACTTAGGGCGTCCCATCGGGCCGCGCGCCTCGGCGATGGTGACCTCGATGCCGAACCGCGCGAAGGCCTCGACGAACACGCCCATCGGCGCCCGCGAGCCGAAATCGACGACGGTGCCCGCCCAATCGAACACGACGGCCTTGAGACGGCTCATTGGAACACCCGCTGTTGCCCGCTGCCGAAGAGATCCTCGACCACCTGTTCGCCCAGCGCGAAGGCGGTGGAGGCGCCGGTGCCGCCGGTCACCATGACGAGACGCACATGGTCCGCCGGCCGCTCGACGAGCACGGTGCGCTCGGACGAGGCGGCGTAGGACCCGGTCCAGCGTTCGATGACGCACCGCCCCGGAAGATCGAGCACGTCGTCGAGCGCGCCGAGGATCAGATCGTCGATCCGCGCCTCGGCGAACGGCTCGGCCGCGGCGCCGTAGACATGGCTGTCGCCGACGACGAGGGAACCGTCGGCCGATTGCACGGCGATCAGATGCACGCCCGCCTCCCGCATGTCGCCCGCCTCCGCGTCGAGCCGCGCCGCGAGCGCCGCCGCCGGCGCCAGATGGGCGAAGCCCTCGTAGCGGGCGAGCGAATGATCCGACATAACAGCCGCCGCGAGCCGGACCGGCGCCGCCGGCTGCACCCGCAACATCTGGAGGGTGCAGACGCGCAGTCCGTGGCCGGCGATGCGCTCCGGCAGGAGCGTCGTGAAATCGTCGCCCGGGCAGACCGCGACCGCCTCGGCGAAGATCCGGCCCGCCGCGGTCTCGATCCCGTCTTCCGCGAGGCCGGTCGCCGCCGTGTTCCAGGCGAAGTCGACCCCGTGCCTTTCCGCGAGATACGCCGCGAGCTTGGGCAGCGCCTCGCGGGATTCGACCCGCAATTCGTGCGGGCTTTCGAGCACCGCCGAGAGCCCCGCGGTGCGCAGGCACGGCACCAGCGCCAGCGCTTCCGCCTTCGTGATCGCCCGGCATTCGGCGCCCATCTCGGTCGCCAGGAACGCCTCGATCACCGCGGCCGCCTCCGGCCGGTAGGCCGGCAGCACCAGGCCCGCGTGGAGCACCGGAATGCCGGCCTCCGGCGCGATCTCCGCCCAGATGTCGCGGCTGCGCCGGGCGCGCGCCCAATGGTCTCCGGCCTTCTGGCCGGTCACCGTGACGAAGCCGAAATTCCGCACCGACGCGCCGACAGCCTTCGGCGACCGATCGACGACGACAACGCGCCGTCCGGACCGGGCCGCCGCGAGCGCAACGCCGAGTCCCACGATCCCCGCGCCGACAACCGCGAGGTCATAATGTCTAGCCATGTTCTGCTGCTTGCTTGGGGCGGCGGCGGCCGGCTCCGCCGGGCCGCCACGTCCCTGTCTCCGCGGCCGGTTGTAAGCAGCTTATATGATGGTTTGATGAATATCGGAATATTATAGATATTCTCTATACTCCAGCCGCCGGCGCCAATAGAGCGCGCTCGGGCGGCCGCTCAGCGAGGCACGCGGCCGGCGCTCTCGCCCGTCAGGCTCTTGGCGATGTCGAGGAAGGCGGCGATCGCCGCATAATGGACGGTCTCGGGCTGGGCTACGAGATAATGGCCGATCTCGGCCCCGTCGTCCTCGACGACGGCGATGTCGATGTCGTCGTCGGGAAGCACTTCGCCCTGAATGGCGACGGCGAGGCCGAGGCCGGACGCCGCGGCGGCATAGGCGACGTCGAGCGTCGCAACCTCGAGCACCGCACGCAGCGTGATGCCCGCCTGGTGGCTCAGCCGCTCGACCACCGTGCGCGTGCCCGAGGCGCGGTTCCACAGGATCATGTTCTGGTTGTCGAGATCGCCGATCGAGAGCGATCCCTTGGCGAGCAGGGGATGGCCCTTCTGGCCGTAGATGATGACGCGGCAGCGCCGCAGCAGGTGATTGGCGAAGCGCGGATCGTCGCCGACCTGGGAGATCGCGGCGACGTCGAGCTCGCCCTTGTGGACGGCGTCGGCGAGTTCCATCGAGGGCCCGCCGCGCGTCACCACCTGCATGTGGGGGAAGCGCCCGACGAACGCGGAGAGCACCGGCATGATGAGACGGTGGGCCGAGAAGCCGATCGAAATGCGTCCGCCGCCGGCCTGCTGCGTATCGGAGATGTCGCGCTCGATCTCCTCGACGGCGCGCAGCGCGATGCGGATCTTGCCGATGAGGGCCTCGGCGCCGGGCGCGATCCGCACGCTGTGACCGTCGCGGATGAAGACGCGGACCGCGCTCATCGCCTCGAAGGCCTGGACCTGGGTCGAGATGGTCGGCTGCGACAGCCCGAGGAGCTGCGCCGCGCGCGAAAATTGCCCGGTGCGCGCCAGCGCCTCGACGGCGCGCAGATGGGACAAGGTGACGGGCATGGCGGCCTCCGGACGATCCTCGCCCCTCTCTCCGCCGCCTCACGGCGTTTTGCAAGGCGAACGCTCATGCCACCGGCCAGCGGGGGCCGCCCTTGTGGGACAGCGGCCTGCGCCGCACTATCCTCGGCACCGATCCGCCCATGCGGGTCCACACACGGCCGAGCCTCTTGCGGTGCGACATGAAAATCATCGGATTGATCGGGGGCATGAGCTGGGAGAGCTCGGCGCAATATTATCGGCTCATCAACACCGCGATGCGGACGCGGCTCGGCGGCGTCCATTCGGCGAAGACCTTGATGTGGTCGGTGGACTTCGGCGAGATCGAGCGGCTTCAGCATGAGGGCGATTGGAGGTCTCTGACCGGGCTGATGATCGACGCCGCTCAGCGCCTAGAACGCGGCGGCGCCGACTTCGTCGTGCTCTGCACCAACACGATGCACCGCATGGCGGGCGACATCGAAGCGGCGGTCTCGCTCCCCCTCCTCCATATCGTGGACCCGACCGCGGCCGCGATCGAAGCCGCGGGTTTGTCGAAGATCGGTCTCCTCGGGACGGCCTTCACGATGGAGCAGGATTTCTACACGGGCCGTCTCGCCGAGCGCTTCGGGATCGAGGTGCTCGTGCCGGACGCCCAGGACCGGGCGATCGTCCACGGGATCATCTACGAGGAGCTCGTCGCGGGCATCGTCAGCGACATCTCGCGCAGACGCTATCGTGAGGTCATCGCCCGCTTGGTCGACCGCGGGGCGGAGGGGATCATTCTCGGCTGCACGGAGATCATGCTGCTGATCTCCCAGCAGGACAGCCCCGTGCCGGTGTTCGATACGACCGAACTCCACGCGCTCGCGGCCGTGCGGACGGCCCTCGGAGCCTGACGGGGGATAAGACCCGTCTCCGCTTCGGATTCACTTTGATCAAACGATCATGTAGTGAAATCGCGCGTGGCGGCCCACGCTCCGTCCCGCGCCCCCTCGTCCCGACTGGCACCCCATTCATGCAGACGCTTTGGACCCTGACGTCCGGCCCGCGGCCGACCTTCGGCAATTCCAGCCTCCCGGCGCGCTGCGATACGGTGATCGTCGGCGGTGGTTTCACCGGGCTCACGGCGGCCCTTCATCTGGTCAAAGCCGGCCGATCCGTCGTCGTGCTCGAGGCGGACACCCTCGGCGAAGGGGCGAGCGGCCGCAATGCCGGCTTCGTCGTGCCGAACTTCGCCAAGGCCGATCCCGCCACGGTGCGGGCCAAGCTCCCGTCCGCGCGGGCCGATGCTCTGCTCCGCCTCGTCGCAGGCGGCGCGGACGCCGTGTTCGCCACCATCGCCGAAGAGGCCATCGGCTGCGACGCGGCGCCGACCGGCTGGCTGCAACCGGCCTACGGTGCGGACATGGCCGAGACCCTCAAGCGGCGCGCGGCGGACTGGCGGGCGCTCGGCCATCCGGTCGATTTCCTCGACGCGGCGGAGATCGCCCGGCAGACCGGCATGACCATCTACGCGGGCGGCCTCATCGACCGATCGGGTGGCACGATTCATCCGCTGAACTATCTGCTCGGCCTCGCCACCGCCGTCGCCCGCCGCGGCGGAACGGTGCGCGAGGGGGCCAGCGTCAGCCGCATCGAAAAGACGGGGCACGGCTGGCGGGTGGAAGGACCGACCTTCGCGGTCGAGGCGGACAGCGTGATCCTCGCCACCAATGCGTTCACCACCGGCGCCGCGAGCAGGATGGGACGCACCGGCGTGCCTCTGCGGGTGATCCAAGTGGCGACGCGCCCGATCGACGCGGAAACCGTCACCCGCATCGCCCCCGACCGCCGCCCGGTCGGCGATACCCGGTCCAATCTCTTCACCTACCGGCTCGACCGCGACAACCGCCTCGTCAGCGGCGGCATGGCGATCGTTCCCTTCGGCGCGTTGGAGCGCGTCGGGCGCGCTGTCGCCGACCGTCTCGTGCACGAACTGGGATTGCCCCGCCATCCCGGCATCGAGATCGCCTGGAGCGGCACCGCGATCATGACGCCGGATTTCCTGCCCCGGCTGCATGTCTTGGGGGACGGCTTCTTCGGCGGCATCGGCTGCAACGGACGCGGCATCGCGATGACGGCGCAACTCGGTGCCGTGCTCGCGCGGCTCGCGCTCGGCGCGCCGGCCGAGGCCCAGCCGATCCCGGTCCGGCCGCTCCGGCCGCTGCCGTTGCACGCCCTGACGCCGGTCGTCACCGCGGCGGCGCTCGCCCACGCCCGCTTCGAGGACTGGCGGCGCGGCGGCACGTGACACGGCACGATGGGCTCGGCGAACGGTTCAGTCCGGGCACATCTCGGCAAGGAGCGCCTGGGTCGCCTCGATGTCCTGGACCATCAGCGCGCCGGCGGCCCTGCCGTCGCGGGCGCGGAAGGCTTCCACGATCTGGTAATGGAAGGTCGCATAGGGGCGCACCACGCCGTCGCCGAGATGGCGCGCCACGATATCGGACAGCATCCGCATATAGGGGCCGAAGCGCAGCCACAGCGTCTCGATCAGTTGCGGCAACACCTCGGACCCCGCCCGCTCGTAGATCGCGAAGTGAAAATCCTGGTTCTTGCGCAGCATCGTGTAGACCTCGCCGGCGTGACCGAGGGCTTCATGCTCGCGGGCGAGGCGTTCGCACGCATCGATCTCGGCCGTGGTCAAACGCGTCGCCGCGGTCTCGGTGGCGAGCCCTTCGAGCGCCTTGCGCACGGCGCAGAGATCGTCGAGCCGGGCGAGGGAGACGACGGGCACCCTGGCGGAGCCCCCGCGGCCGATCTCGAGCCCGTTCTCGGCGGCGAGCCGGCGCAGCGCCTCGCGGACCGGCATGTGGCTGGTGCCGAACTCCGTCGAGAGGGCGGGAATGGTGATGACCTGGCCCGGCTCGAAGCGTCCCCACATCAGAGCCTGACGAAGCTGCTCGTAGACCCCATCCTGCACGGTCGTCCGCGAAGAGACTTTCGACAGGCCGATCTCGTTCATGCGGGCGGATCCTTCTGCCAGACGCGGGCGCCGGCGCGGCCTCCGGTTTTTCCGCCCGGCGCGTCCGTGTCAAGCACAACGCAAAAAAGGGGCGCCACCCGGGCGCCCCCATAGCGTCGTCCGGCCGAGCCCTTATTTGATCTGGGCCTGGAGCTTGGCGACGTCGTCTGTCGTCATCTCGCCGGTTGTCGTGACCTTGCCGTCGGTGATCTTCCAGAGCCGGAACGGGCCGGTGATGTCGCCATATTGATCGAAGGTGACGGGTCCGATCACGCCCTCATAGCGGATCGGCTTGCCCTCCTTGATGAGCTTCAGCGCCTTGGCGAACTCCTCCTTGCCGGCATAGATCGGCGTGCCGTTCGGATCCACCACCTTGTAGATCGCCTCGCGGATCTTGGCCGGGTCCTGGGAGCCGGCTTCCGCGATGGCGAGACCGACGATCGCGCCCGCATCGTAGGAGCGGTCGGCCGCCGGGTTGGACGGGTCGATGTTGGAGAACGCCTTGTAGTTCTCGTTGAAATAGGCCGTCGACTTGGTCGGGCTGGTGCCGGACGACGTGCCGTAGGCCCCGTTCAGATAATCGGCGCCGACGGCCTCGATGAAGTCCGTGCTGTTCATGCCGTCGTTGAGCAGGAACTTCTGCGGGCCACCCTGGGAGATCCAGGTGCGGGCGATGGTGGCGCCGTCGACCGGATAGCTGACGAGATAGAGACCTTCCGGCGACCCGCCGAGAGCCGCCGTCACCTCGGACTGATAGCTCGACTGCTTCTCGTTGTAGGGCGTCGCGGAGACGATCTCGCCGCCGAGCGCCTTGTAGGCGCGCGAGAACTCCTTGACCATGTTCACGCCGAAATCGTTGTTGACGTAGATGATCGAGAGCTTCTTGAGACCCTGATCGACCGCATACTTCGCCGCGGCGACGCCCTGCAGCGCATCCGACGTGATGGTGCGGAAGAAGATGCCGTTGGTCTTGCCGTCGCGGCCGAGGGCGGTGAGCGTCGGCGAGGAGGAGGCGGGCGAGACCTGGACCACCTTCGCCGGCGCCGTCACCGACGTGAGGATCGGGATGGTCACCGACGAGATGATGCCGCCGATCACGACCGGCACCTTCTTCACCTGAACGAGCTGGGTCGCCGCGTCGACCGCGACGTTGCCCTGGCTCTGGCTGTCGCGCGTGTCGGTGACGAGCTTGCAACCGTTCACGCCGCCCGCCTCGTTGATGTCGCGGAAGGCCATTTCGACCGACTTCGCGCCGGCCTGGCCATATTCGCCGGCCGGACCGGTGAGCTCCATGACGACGCCGACCGGAATGGTGCAATCGGCCGCCTGCGCGGCGGTCAGGCCGCCTTGAACGGAGAGGAGCGCGAGCGCGCTCACGGCGGCAAGGAAGGTGTGCTTCATCGTTGGTCCCCTGGTTATGATTGTCGTCTCGATGTCGTTGCGATGTCGGGAAGGCACGTTTCGCGTCGAAGGCACGTTCGGGAGCGTCCGCTCGCACCCCGGCGCGGAAGGCAAAGCGTCGTCAGGTGCGGCCGTCGTTGAGGTTGTAGTGCATGATGGCACCGTGCCGGCCGGTACGGTCCCGCTCGAGGGTGTAGACGTCTCCTTCGAGGCCGGGACTTTGGGCGATGACCGCGTGGATTTCGGCGCGGTCGCGCGCCTCGAGCGTCGTGTGCATGATCCGGGCGTTGGCGAGGGCATGGGCACGGTTGCGCGCGCCGACGATCACCGCGGCGACCCGCGGCTGTTCGAGCACCCACGCACTGGCGATCGTCGCGATATCGCTCTGATGCCGATCGGCCACCGCGCGCAGCGCGCGCAAGAGCGCCTGGAACAGGTCCCAGCCGCCGAAATCGTCGATGACGAGCTTGTACTTCACGAGCGAGCGGTTCTCGAGCACGCCCACGGGCTCCGGCGCCCCGAGCCACCGATCGGACAGAAAGCCGCCGGCGACCGAGCCGTAGCAGAGGAAATGGACGCCGTGCGCGGCGGCGAGGGTGGACAGGCCGTGGGTCGGCCGCTGGTCGAGCACGGAATACTGCAATTGCTGGCTGACGAGCGGGATGCCCGCCTCAAGGATCTCGGAGAGCCGCGGCGTGTCGAAGTTGGTGGTGCCGAGAAGGTGGATCTTGCCCTCCCGCCTCAGATCGTCCAGCCAGCCGAGGGCGTCGACATAGGCCCCGAACGAATAATCCCACCAATGAAACTGAACGAGATCGAGCCGCTCCGCCCCGAGGCGGGCGAGCGAGCGATCGACGATGCCGCGGATATAATCTCGACTCACCGAGGCGAGTTGATCGAGGTCCGGAACGAGCTTGGTGTGAACCTTGACGGAGCGGGCAGCCGCTAGGCCGCGCTCGTCGGCGAGCCGACGGCGCGCCGCGCCGATCAGTTCCTCGACGCCGGTGTAGATGTCGGCGCAATCGTAGGCGCGGATGCCGGCATCGAAGGCCGCGATCAGGTCGTCGACCGCCTGGGCGCGGTCGATCGCGCCGTGGCCGCCGGCGAGTTGCCAGCCGCCGCGGACGACGCGGGAAACGGCGTAGCCGGGCGCGAGGTCGAAGGTCGTCGGGCTCATTCTTCCCTCGGTTCGTCTGAGGACCGCGCGGACACGGCGGATGCGTCCGGCAGCGGCACGGCGGTGGTTTCGGCGTGGCTGAAGCGGCGCTTGCCGAGACGGACGATGCGCAGCCGCGACCCGCAATTCGGATCGGGACAGGCGATCTCGGCATCCGACGTCATCCAATCGTTCGGATGGGTCGGCCGCTGCTTGGCCGCGAGCAGAGGGAGGACCGCGGCCAGGGAATAGATCGAAAAGCCCTGCCCCGGTGGCAGCGTCAGCATCTCGCCGCGCAGTTCGAAATGATCCCCGGGCTTGGCGCCGCAATAGATCGGCGCACCGTCTGGGACCACCGCCTCGACCCTGAGGTCGTAAAGCTCGAAGCTGTCGTCGGCCCCCATATCACGCCTCTCCGCGTGCGAACGATATCTCGCAGGCGCCGTTGCGACGGATCACGCCGCACGCGGCGGCGAGGGCCGCGCGTTGCTCCGGGGCGATCTCCGCGACGACACTTCCGGCGAGCCAGCCGATGGGGAAGAACATCCGCGCACCGGGCCCGTAGAAGAGCCCGATATCGAAGATCGGGCTCGGATTGCCGCCCCACATGCGTGCCGGCACGTAGGCGAGCACGATGTCGCCGGGCTGCGGATGCAGCGTCGCGTTCTCGGCCGGCAGCGGGTTCGCATAGGCCGCGCCGGCGAGATGGTCCGGTGGGATGGGGCACGAAATCTCCGGCCCCGTCCACATCGCGTGGAGGCCCGGCACCAGCCGCGGCGTCTCGAGATAGGCCCACAGGAAGGCGACGTTCTCCGGGGCCTTCTCGGCAAGGAGGCGCGCCGTAACGGCGAGTCCCGACCGCGCCTCGCGGATGACGATGGTCCGTCCGGTCGTGCTGTCTGCGCTCATGTGGGCTCCCCGCCGGATTGGGTCTCGTGTCGAAGCTTGCGGCGCAGCACCTCGAAAGGGCGGCTGATGTCGGCGACGAGGGCCGCCCGCGCCGCCGCGGCATCGTGGGCGGCGAGCGCCTCGACGATGAGGCGGTGATGATGGCCGGTGTCGATCTCGCCGGCTTCCGAAAAGGCATAGGCCGCCTCGCGGATGCAGGGGCCGGACTGGAGCCACAAGCTCTCGATCATCGGCATCAGCACGGCCGATCCGCTCGATCGGTAGATTTCGAAGTGGAAGCTCTGGTTGAGCGTGACCTCGCGGTCGAAGTCGCCGCGCAGGCTCAGGTTCCGCATTTCATCCCACTCGTGGAGGATGGCGCGCACCCGCGCGACATCCGACGCCGCCATCTGCGGCGCGGCGAGCGCGATCGCTTCGCCCTCGATCAGGATGCGGATACGCAGCAGATCATCGAGCCGCGCGAGCGTGACCGTGGGCACGCGAACCGACCGGTTTGGCAGCGCTTCCAGCGCTTTCTCGCTGATGAGGCGGCCGAGCGCCTCGCGCACCGGCATGGTGCTCGTCACCAGTTCGTCGGCGAGGCCACGAATGGTCAGCACCTGCCCCGGCTCGAACAGGCCGCAGATCAAGGCCCGGCGCAATTCGGCATAGACGCGATCCTGAACCGTCTCGCGTTCCACTGGAAGGAAGCGCGGTCCGGCACCCGTCTCGTCCCGCCGCTTGGCGCTCTTGTCCATCGCGCTCGCCCATCTCCGCCCTTGTCGCGAGGCACCCCCGCCTCACTTTGCCCTTGCACCCGCGATTTGAGCCCAATAGTTTGATCAAGACAAGTGTGATCACATATCAAAAACATAAAATTCCGAGGGTTGCGATGGACAGAGGCTTCGGGGCCGCCGAGTCCCCGCCGGCCGTTTTGAGCGTCGCCGGCGTCACCAAGCGCTATGGTGGCTTCGTCGCCGTCGACGACATGACGTTCTCCGTCGGCCGCGGCGAGATTCTGGGCCTGATCGGCCCGAACGGCGCCGGCAAGACGACCATGTTCGATCTCGTGGCCGGCAGCGTGCCGCCGAGCGCGGGCCGGATCGCCATCGAAGGGGTCGACGTCTCGCGAGAGGGCGCCCATCGCCGCATCCGGCGCGGCCTCGGGCGGACATTTCAGATACCGCGCCCCTTCCCGGACCTGACCCTGCTCGACAACGTGCTGCTCGCGCGCCAGGGCCAGACGGGCGAGCGGCTCGTCATGAACTTCGTCGCGTCCGGCCGCGTGCGGGCGGAGGAAAAGGCCGCTCGCGACAAGGCAATGGCGCTTCTGGAACTCGTGCTTCTCAAGCGGCTGGCCGAGGAACCCGCCAAGGTGCTGTCGGGCGGCCAGCGCAAGCTTCTCGAACTCGCGCGGGTGATGATGGCGGATCCCGCGATCATCCTGCTCGACGAGCCCGCCGCCGGGGTCAACGCCACGCTCCTCGAGGTCATCATCGACCGCATCCGCGAGATCAACGCCCGCGGGATCACCTTTCTCCTGATCGAGCACAACATCGACATGGTGAGCCGGCTCTGCCACCGCGTGATCGTCATGGCGTCCGGTCGCAAGCTTTGCGAGGGCACCCCCGACGCCGTCGCACGCGATCCGCGCGTCGTCGAAGCCTATCTCGGAGGCGCGGCATGACCGGCGCCGCCGAGCCTCTCGTCGCCGGGACGCCGCTCCTCGTCGTCGAGAACCTGGTCGCCGGCTACGAGCCGGGGGTGCCGATCGTGCGCGGCGCCTCGATCAGCGTCGGGCGCGGCGAGATCGTCGTCGTGCTCGGTCCGAACGGCGCCGGCAAGTCGAGCTTCATCAAGGCGATCGCCGGTCTCGTTCCGGTGAGCGCCGGAACGGTTCGGCTCGACGGCGACGATATCACCAACGTGCCGGCGCATCGGCTCGTCCGCCGCGGCCTCGCCTTCGTGCCGCAGACCGAGAACATCTTTCCGCTGATGAGCATCGAGGACAATCTCAAGGTTGCCGGCGGGGTGCTGCCGAAGGCGCTGATCGCGCCGCGCATCGCCGCCATGTACGCGTTGTTTCCCGATCTCGTCGAACGCCGCCGGACGGCCGCGGGCAATCTCTCCGGCGGTCAACGCCAGATGCTCGCCGTCGCCCGCGCCCTCATGGTCGACCCGAAGCTCCTCGTCCTCGACGAGCCGTCGGCCGGCCTGTCGCCGAAATTCGTATCGACCGTGTTCGAGATGCTCAGCGCGGTTCGCCGCACCGGCGTCACCATCCTGCTCGTCGAGCAGAACGCCAAGGCCGCGCTCGCCATCGGCGACCGCGCCTACGTGCTCGTCGAAGGGCGGGACGCCCACGAAGGCGCCGCCGCCGATCTCTGGAACGACCCCGCCGTCGCCGAGCTCTATCTGGGCCAGCGTCACGCGCGGCCCGCCGAAGGAGGCGAGCGATGAGCCTGCAATTCCTCGTCGACGGCCTTCTCAGCGGCGCGATGATCGGCCTCGGCGCGATCGGCGTGACGCTCACCTATTCGATCCTGCGCTTCTCCAACTTCGCGCACGGCGACTTCATGGCTTGGGGCACCTACGCGACCCTCACCGTGGTCAGCGCGATCGGCGCGATCGTGGGCAAGGTCCATCCCTTCGCGCCGCTCTCGTTCGGATGGCCCCTCGTGGTGGCGCTCCTCGTCGGCATGGCCTTCACCGGCCTCCTCGCCCTCGCGCTCGATGCCGTTCTGTTCGCGCGACTGAGGGCCAAGGGGCAGATGATCATCGTCGTCATGGCGAGCTTCGGGGCGTCGATGGCGATGCGCAGCCTGCTCGAGTTCCTGTTCTCCTCCCGCCCGGCCTATTTCAGCCGCGCGATCCAGATCGCGATGCCGGTCGGCTTCGGCATCCGCATCACGCCGGACCAGATCGCCCTGCTGGCGTTGACCGCCGTGCTGGTCGCCGGTGTCCATCTCCTGATGACGCGCACGCAGGCGGGCCGCGAGATGCGGGCGGTGAGCCAGAACCTGATGCTCGCCCGTGTCGTCGGCATCGACGTCGCGCGGGTCGTGCGCCTCACCTGGCTGATCGGCGGGGCGCTCGCCTGCGTCGCCGGGGTGATGATCGGCGTGCTCGTTCAGGTCCGGCCGCTGATGGGGTTCGACATGCTCCTGCCGATGTTCTCCGCCGCGATCCTCGGCGGCATCGGCAGCGTGCCGGGCGCGGTGATCGGCGGGTTGGTGATCGGCATCAGCGAGGCGGCGGCGGTGCAGTTCATCGGGGCCGAATGGCGCGCCGCGGTGGCCTTCGTGATTCTGATGGCGGTGCTGTTCTTCCGGCCGATCGGCCTGTTCGGCGTCAGGGAACGGTAGGGGAAGACTTTCATGGAACTCATCGCCTACGGCGCCTTCTTCCTGACGACCGCGCTCGTCTTTTCCCTCATCACCCTCGGCCTCAACGTGCAATGGGGCCTGACCGGTCTCTTCAATGTCGGCATCGCCGGCTTCGTCGCGATCGGCGCCTACACCTCGGCGCTGCTGACGACGCCGGACGACCCCGGTCGGTTCGGCGGGCTCGATTGGCCGATCATTGCGGGCTGGCTCGCCGCGATGGTCACCGCCGGCCTCGTCGCCGCCTTGACCGGGCTCGCGACCCTTCGCCTCAAAGCGGATTATCTCGCCATTACGACCTTCGGCGTCGCCGTGGTCGTGCAACTGGTCGCGCTCAATGCCCAGAGGCTGACGGGAGGCCCCTTCGGCGTCGGCTTCATTCCGCGTCCGTTCGCGGGGTTAGCGGAACGGCCCCTTCTCTTCAACGTGGCCAATCTCGCGATTGTTGCAATGGTGGTCGCGGTCGTCTTTCTGGCTCTCGTCCGCCTTTCCGCGAGCCCGTGGGGCCGCGTCCTCAAGGCGCTCAGGGAGGACGAACGCGCCGCGATGTCCCTCGGCAAGAATGCACGCCTCTACCGGGTGCAGGCCTTCGCCCTCGGCGGCGCCGTCATGGGCCTCGCCGGGGCGGTGCAGGCCCATTTCATCGGCTTCATCGCACCGGAGAACTATCTGCCGACGCTGACCTTCCAGGTCTGGGTGATGCTCATCGTCGGCGGTTCGGGCAGCAATGTGGGCGCGCTCGTCGGCAGCCTGCTCGTGTGGGCGATCTGGGCGGGCTCGGGTGCCCTGGTCAGTGCCGTGGTGCCGACCGACCAGCAGGCGCGTGCCGCCGCGCTCCAGATCGTCGCGATCGGCGTCATGCTGTGCGTGATTCTGCTGGTCAGGCCGACCGGGCTGTTCGGGGGCCGAGGCGCCGCCGGCGCCGGACCGAGGCGGCGGGCCAAGCCGAAGCCTGAAGGCCGCCGCCATCCAACCGCACCGGGCGTCAGCCGTGCGTCTCCCGCGGCTCGTGGATCGCCTCGCGCACGACGCCGTAGGTGGCGCCCCAGGCGTCGGTCATGGCGCTGCGGATATCCCAGAGCTCCGGGAAGAAGCAATGGTGCGCGCCGGCCTTGAGGATTTCGACCGGCCGGCCCTTGAGCGACTTCGCCCCGAGTCCGATCGAGCGCTGGATCAGATAAACATGGTGGGCGCGGAATTTCTGGAACAGTTCGTCGAACTCCACCAGGGCCTCGGCGACCGCGTAGGCGGCGCCGTGATCGTAACGACCGTCATAGACATCGGCGACGCTGAGGCCCGGGGCATCGAGATAGTGCGCCTTGAAGGCGTCCCAGAGATCGTAGGGCAGCCGCAGCAGGAGCTTGAAGCCGGGGGATTCCTGGCCGCTGCCGTTGCCGAGCTGGAGACGGATCTCCTGATATTCCTTCGGCGACATGGTCTCGAGCACGTCGAGCTGGGTCGTCATCAGGCGCATCAGGCGGTGGACCCGCTCCATCAGCGTCAGGACGCGGTGGGTCTCCTGCGCTTCGAGATGGCCGATCACGTCGACGAGCGTGTAGGCCATGAGCTTCATCCAGAGCTCCTCGACCTGATGGACGATCTGGAACTGCAATTCGTCGCCGTTGACCATGTCGGCGAGGCTCTTCTGGCACGTGAGGAGCTTGTCGCACTGAAGATAGACCCCGTAATCGAGCATCTGCGGCGCTTCGATGCGGGCGTGGTATTCGCGTCGGTCCATGGCGGGTCCCCTCGGCGCCTTCGGGCGCTCGTCGATCGAGCTCCGAGAATAGACCGCGCGGCGCGGAACATTGTTTCGAGTGGGTGGTGTGAACCGCACCGCCTCAGTACGATCGCCTACCAGAGCAGCCGATGACGGAACGAATGGGCATGGATTCGATCGATCGCAAGATCATCCGCGCATTGGAGGCGGACGCGCGGCTGTCGTTCGCCGCCCTCGCCGACGCCGTCGCCCTAAGCAAGACGCCGTGCTGGGCGCGGGTGAAGGCGCTCGAGGAGGCGGGACTGATCCGGGGCTACCGCACGGACCTCGATCCGGCGCGATTGGGCCTCGCGCTGGAGGCGTTCGTCCAGGTCTCCATCGATTTCGAGTTCGCCGACGCCTTCGAGACCGCCGCGAAACGACATCCCCTCGTCCGACGCTGCCACGCGACGACGGGCGAGGCGGACTATCTCCTCGACCTCCTCGCCCCGGATATGGCGGCGCTCGACACCTTGCTGCGCCACGAGATCTGCCGTTTTCCCGGGGTGAAGCGGACGGTCACCTTCATGGCGACCCGGGAGATCAAGGCAGACGCGCCGCTCGCCGCGGCGGCGGAGGCGGCGGGCGTCACGGCGCGGGCGTGAGAGAACGGCGCGCGCGCGGCCCTCGGCGCTCAGATCCGCATGCCGCGCGTCGTCGCGGGGGCGGCGAAGCCGTGGTTCGCGTGGCTCGGGGCCGGATGGCGAAGCGGCAGGGGGCGGCCTTCGGCGCGCAGGCGCCGCGCGGCTTCGGTCCAGTCCGGCAGGCGCGCGCCCGCCTGCCTCCAATGCGCCACGCTGGCCTCGTCCGCCCATTCGGCGAGGCGGGGCATGGCGCGCCGGTGTGCGCCGCTCGTGGCGTAGGTGCGCATCGCGGCGTCGTCACGCCAGAGCGTCAGCGTCCAGAAGGCGAAATGCGCATCCCGCAGCACGGCGCCGGCGACGAAACCGTCGGCCTTGCGGATTTGAACGATCGTGCGGTGGGCGTGGAGAAAGAAGGACGGCGCGAACAGAAGCGTCCGCAGCCGGAACCGGGTGACGCTGACCGCCGTCCCGGCAGAAGCGGCCGCCGTGGATCCCGCAGACGCGATCTCGGGAACGGTCACCGGGCCACCGCGGGCGGCATCGCAGACGTGGTTTTGCGCCGCCGAACCGATGCCGCGGGCATTGAGGCGGCGAAGCGGCGCTCGTCTTGCGACGAGTCCACGAGATGAACCGCTTCTTCCACGATAGGCGTGCCGTACGGCCCGACCCGAGGGATCTGCCGAAGAATCGGGCGCCCGATTGTGTCCCTTGTCGGCACGGATAGGTCTCCGGGGATTGTG
This sequence comes from Segnochrobactrum spirostomi, assembly GCF_009600605.1. Lineage (GTDB taxonomy): Bacteria > Pseudomonadota > Alphaproteobacteria > Rhizobiales > Segnochrobactraceae > Segnochrobactrum > Segnochrobactrum spirostomi. The sequence continues at coordinate 1,761,728 of NZ_VWNA01000001.1, forward strand.
GACGGGGATCGGCTTCCGCCACGGCGCACCTCGCGCATGGGGGACAAACTAGAGCGTAGAGGTTGCCCGCCCAGGTCACCGTCGACGGAAATTCGTCGCAAGCGTCGGAGGCTGCCACCCCCCCCCCGATCCGGCGCGTTCTCGCGGCCGAGACCGGGATAGTCTGTCTCATCGTTGCGGGCGTGGTCTCCGGGGGCTGGAACGGGCTTGGCGGTGGGGCCGCCGTTCTGCCCTCTACGCCTCGGCTGCGTCGTGCGTGCGACAGATACCTGAGGCATTATGGCCGGGCATTTGCGCGCCCGATGGCGAGTTGTTTCAAGTATTCGCCGATGTGTAGTGAGCCATGATTTGGTATTTCCGGCGGTTTTTGTTCTTGTTTTGTTCTGTATGTTATTTTGGCTGGTGTAACGCAGGAAGCCCGAGGCATGTTTTGGGCATGCATCGGGCTTGTTGTGATGTTGTGTCTTTGGTTGCGGGGGCAGGATTTGAACCTGCGGCCTTCAGGTTATGAGCCTGACGAGCTACCGGGCTGCTCCACCCCGCGTGAGGTGGTGATCGTGAAGAGTGATTGTTTCGTGCTTAGCGGGCCTGGCGGCGACCTACTCTCCCGCGTCTTGAGACGAAGTACCATCGGCGCTGAGGGTTTTGACGGCCGAGTTCGGAATGGGATCGGGTTTAGTCCCCTCGCCATAGCCACCAGGCCGGCGAAGCACGAATTTTCGATAACGCTGTTTGTGTCTTTGGTCATGTCGCGCCGCGATTGGCGGCGATTGGGCATGGACTAATGAGAGCGATCAAGCCGATCGAGCTATTAGTACCGGTCCACTGAGCCTGTCACCAGGCGTACATGTCCGGCCTATCAACGTGGTCGTCTTCCACGGCTCTCGAGGGAGATCTCGTTTTGAGGTGGGTTTCCCGCTTAGATGCCTTCAGCGGTTATCCCGACCGTACATAGCTACCCTGCTGTGCCGCTGGCGCGACAACAGGTACACCAGAGGTACGTCCATCCCGGTCCTCTCGTACTAAGGACAGATCCTCTCAAATCTCCTACACCCACGGCAGATAGGGACCAAACTGTCTCACGACGTTCTGAACCCAACTCACGTACCACTTTAATCGGCGAACAGCCGAACCCTTGGGACCTGCTCCAGCCCCAGGATGTGATGAGTCGACATCGAGGTGCCAAACGATGCCGTCGATATGGACTCTTGGGCATCATCAGCCTGTTATCCCCGGAGTACCTTTTATCCGTTGAGCGATGGCCCGTCCACGTGGGACCACCGGATCACTATGGCCGACTTTCGTCTCTGCTCGACTTGTCAGTCTCGCAGTCAGGCAGGCTTATGCCATTGCACTCAACGAGCGATTTCCGACCGCTCTGAGCCCACCTTCGCGCGCCTCCGTTACGCTTTGGGAGGCGACCGCCCCAGTCAAACTACCCACCATGCACTGTCCTGGGCGCGGATGACGCGCCGCAGTTAGACATCCATATCTTCAAGGGTGGTATTTCAAGGGTGGCTCCACCAAGGCTGGCGCCCCGGCTTCAAAGCCTACCACCTATCCTACACATGACGACACGAATGCCAGTGCAAAGCTATAGTAAAGGTTCACGGGGTCTTTCCGTCTAACCGCAGGAACCCCGCATCTTCACGGGGAATTCAATTTCACTGAGTCGATGCTGGAGACAGCGGGGAAGTCGTTACGCCATTCGTGCAGGTCGGAACTTACCCGACAAGGAATTTCGCTACCTTAGGACCGTTATAGTTACGGCCGCCGTTTACCGGGGCTTCGATTCAGAGCTTGCACCCCTCCTCTTAACCTTCCGGCACCGGGCAGGCGTCAGACCCTATACGTCGTCTTTCGACTTCGCAGAGCCCTGTGTTTTTGCTAAACAGTCGCCACCCCCTGGTCTGTGCCCCTCCCCAATGGTTGCCCACCGAGGAGGCCTCCTTATCCCGAAGTTACGGAGGTAAATTGCCGAGTTCCTTCAGCATCGTTCTCTCAAGCGCCTTGGTATTCTCTACCAGTCCACCAGTGTCGGTTTCGGGTACGGTCTATAACGTGGAGGCTATTTCCTGGAACTCCGTCGCTGCCCAAGCAATCCAGTAAGCTTGAACAACTTAAGGCGTTCGTCACCATCCACAGGCTGAGGAATATTCACCTCATTCCCATCGCCTACGCCTTTCGGCCTCGGCTTAGGGGCCGGCTGACCCTGCGCAGATTAGCTTTACGCAGGAACCCTTGGACTTTCGGCGGGCGTGTCTCTCACACGCCTTTCCGTTACTCATGTCAGCATTCTCACTTCCGATACCTCCACGGGTCCTCACGGATCCCGCTTCACAGGCTTACGGAACGCTCCGCTACCGCGCATCTTGCGATGCACCCGCAGCTTCGGCGCGTGGCTTGAGCCCCGTTACATTTTCGGCGCAAGAACCCTTATTTAGACCAGTGAGCTGTTACGCTTTCTTTAAATGATGGCTGCTTCTAAGCCAACATCCTGGTTGTTTTGGGATTCTCACATCCTTTCCCACTTAGCCACGACTTAGGGGCCTTAGCTGGCGATCAGGGTTGTTTCCCTTTTCACGACGGACGTTAGCACCCGCCGTGTGTCTGCCAGATAGTACTTCTCGGTATTCGGAGTTTGGTTAGGTTTGGTAATCCTGTGGGGACCCCTAGCCCATCCAGTGCTCTACCCCCGAGAGTATAGGTCTGACGCTCTACCTAAATAGATTTCGCGGAGAACCAGCTATTACCGAGTTTGGTTGGCCTTTCACCCCTAGCCACAAGTCATCCGAGAATTTTGCAACATTCACCGGTTCGGCCCTCCAGCAAGTGTTACCTTGCCTTCAGCCTGCTCATGGCTAGATCACCCGGTTTCGGGTCTAATCCAACGAACTAAGTCGCCCTATTCGGACTCGCTTTCGCTGCGCCTACACCTACCGGCTTAAGCTTGCTCGTTAAATTAAGTCGCTGACCCATTATACAAAAGGTACGCCGTCACCATTTCAGGCTCCGACTGTTTGTAAGCATCCGGTTTCAGGTACTATTTCACTCCCCTTGTCGGGGTGCTTTTCACCTTTCCCTCACGGTACTAGTTCGCTATCGGTCGTCGAGGAGTACTTAGGCTTGGAGGGTGGTCCCCCCATGTTCAGACAGGATTTCACGTGTCCCGCCTTACTCAAGGATCCATTCCAACTCTACCCGTACGGGGCTGTCACCCATAATGCTCCCCTTTCCAGAGGATTCCGGTTCATTAAAATAGACCACTGGCCT